>NZ_JAFRFW010000062.1:0-7335 GCF_017434145.1 Saccharopolyspora sp.
CCCGGGTCGCCGCGTCCGCGGCGTCGTCGGCGCCGACGTACGGCCGCAGCGCTCGAGCCAGCAGCGCCGGCCGCAGGTGACGCCGGTACCAGACCTCGAACAGCGCGGCCGCCGCCGAGTCGGGTGTCGTAGGTGTCGGTCGCATAGATGTGCGGGACGCCCCAGCGGTCGACCACGATCTCGACCAGACTCTCCAGCCCGGGCACCGCGAACGCCGTCCGCTCCCGCTCCTGCAGCTGTGCTGCCATGACATCGCCTCCAGCCTCGTCTCCCGCACCCGCAGTGAAGCAAGGAACGCAATGGTCGCGTCGCCGAGAACGAGAACCTGGTATTTAGTCTCTGGTCGAGATCACGGCGAACGCGGCAACCTGGGGCTTGGGCAAATGCAGGGTTTGCCGACCGATCGAGAGAACTGGGGCGAATCATGGCCGTCGCGAACCACAGGTGGGACCACCGCTGGCCGCCCCGCCACCGCTACTACTGGGACTGCCACTACGTCCGCTGGGGCGGCTGGGGCCGGGACCACGGCCGCGGCCGGTGGTTCTGCCACTGGCACCGCCGCTGGTGACAACGAGCCTGACGACAACTGAATGCGCAAAGTCCCCGGTGCCCAACGCACCGGGGACTTTTGCCGGTAGTTGCTCAACAAGCACCAGCGAAAAGCATTTCCCTGCTGCAGAGCCGGCACGTGCCGCTGCCGCACATGTGGCCACGCCGCAAGGCTGTCCCGGTGAACGCCAGCGATCCCGAAACTGCGATTGACCGTCAGGATCTCGTCGGACAGCGCAGGCGCGGCGTCGTCGACGGCGCGGGAGATCACGAGCGCGCCGACCATCTGGCTGAACATGGCGATGGCGCGTTCGCGAGCGGTCGTGAGAAGCGCCAGCGCGCAAGCCGTTCCTGCCGAGGACTGACAGGCCCGCGCACGTGCAGTACGCGTCGCGAGCGCACGCCGCATGGCAACTAGAACTCGCGGACTTCGGCAACCCACCACCATTCATCGTCTTCATCTTTCCGCTGCTCGCCGAGGTCGAGCACAACTGATTCGTCCTGCCGAGCCGCACCGCAAGACTTTGGCAAGTCGCCGCGAAGTTCGGACGACAATGCTTGCCGAGCTGCCCGTTGATCGCCGATGTTCCACCGACTCCGCTGCCCTGCAGCAGTTTCCGGGGCGGCTGCGACCGGCTCCGGCGGGCGTGCAGGTCCGGCCAGGAGCGGGACGGGTTCCGCGCTGCCGCGAAGAAGTCCAGGGAGCGCAGTTGCGAAGTGGGCGGGGCGTCCGTGCCCGCCTCGATCAGCAAGACCGACCGGGACGGATCTGCGGACAACCGGTTGGCTGCGACGCAGCCAGCAGACCCGGCCCCCACGACCACGGTGTCCACCACTGACTTCATCCGGCGCTCCTCGTGTCGGTGTGCATCCGATCCCGGCCGGCGGTCTTCCGGAAATCGGTGGCTGAAAGCAGCCCAATCGGGAAAGGTAGGTTCCAGTACGCGCCACGAGACAGGACAGGGGAACCTGTCGGGCACGGCGAAAAACGGGGTACCGCCGAGCACTAATGGATCGATACGTCCATTCCGGTTATCGCCGCGCAAAATGGCCGTCGCTACGCGGCGCGTGCGTACGAAAGGAGAGCAGTGTCCGCTCACGACCGGGACAGTGGACCTTCGCCGCTGCGCCAGCGAGACTTCCAGCTTCTGTGGCTGGGCAGCACCGTCAACCAGATCCTCGCGATGACCAGTCCGGTCGCTTTCCCACTGATCGCGGCCGACCTGCTGGGGGCATCGGTAACGCAGATCGGCCTGATCACCGCACTCAACTACCTCCCGTGGCTGTTGTGCACCCTGCCGTTCGGGGTCTACATCGGCAGATTGCCCCCTCGTGCGGTGCTGCTGGCCGCCGACATCGGGCGCGCGATGTCGATCAGCCTGATCCCGATCCTCTACGGGGTCGGGATCCTCGCGCTTTGGCACATCTACCTGGTCGTCACAGCTGTCGGCATGTGCACGGTGGCTTACGAGATCGCGTACCAGACGATTCCGCCGATGCTGTTGCCGCGCAATGAATTGACCAGGGGAAATGCTCGGCTGCAGGCGGGTCGTGCGGTATCGTTCACACTCGGTCCGGCACTCGGCGGGCTGCTGGTGACACTGCTCGGCGCCCCGCTCACCCCCGTGGCCAACACAGTAGGCTTCTTGATCTCCGGATGCTGCACCGCGGCGCTGCGCATCCGCGGGAAGGTGTCCTCGGAAAAGCCGACCGGTGGGCTGGTGCGGCAGCTCACGGACGGCATGCGGTTCGTCATCGCCGAGCCGCTGCTGCGCACCAGCACCCTCGCCTCCGCGATCGGCAACTGCTGCTTCGCAGGCTACGAGGCACTCGTGGTCGTCTTCCTCGCCCAGGAGGTGACCCTGCCGCCAAGTCAGCTGGGTCCGCTGATGGGGGTGGCCGGACTGGGCAGCTTGTTGGGCGCCGCGCTCGCGGGCAGGCTCGCGAAGCGGCTCGGCTCGGCTCGCTCGGTGTGGCTGCCCGCCCTCGCGGTCGCACCGTTCGGGCTCCTCCTCCCGGCAACCCGGCCCGGCTGGGGGACGCTGCTGTTCGTCGTGGGCACGCTCGTATTCTGCGCCGGCTTCGCCACGTTCACCGTCGGCCAGGCCACGGTGGTGCAGAGCGCCACTCCCCCAGCGCTGCTGTCCAGAGTGGTCGCCTGCACCCGGTTCGCCACCCGGAGCATGCTGTTCTGCGGAGGCCTCGTCGGCGGCGCACTCGGTGGCGCGCTCGGTCCCCGCAACGCCTTGGTCGTGATCATGGCCGGGTGGATACTCGCACCACTGCTCATGGCCTGCTCGCGGGTTCGACGCCTGCGCGACATTCCCGCGCCCGATCCGCAAAGGCACAGCGACCTCCTCTCCCAGTAGTCATGAACCAGGGCATAGCCACAGGGTCGCGAAACCGCCACGGGCGCGCCGTGCAAGATCGACCAAACCGGCGTCGGCGCAGTGCGAGCGGACGCAGGCGTGGCGTTGCGGACAGGCGTAGTCCTCCAGCACGAGCTTCGGTTCGAAACCCCAAGAGCCTCGACCATGAACCGGCTCGTCGACGGCGCGCTGGCCCGGAACCTGACTCCGTTCGTGGAGGTGCGGACCCGCGGGGAGATCGACGCGGTCCGCAACCCGGCGGAGTGCGTGATCGCGGTCAACAACAAGGAGATCAAGGCTCGCGAACGCGGGTCGCCCGACCTCGGTCGCAGCCTCGCGCTGCTCCCGGACCTGCGCCGTACCGGCACCCCGCTCCCGGTGAGCGCAGGCGGGGTCGGCTCCCCCGCCGAGGCCGCCGGACTGCTGGCCCGGGGATACCGGGCACTGCTGGTCGGAACCGCGCTGCTGCGCGCTCCTGCGATCAGCGCATGGGTCGCGGAACTTCGTGAACGCATGGCTCACCCCGGGCTGCCGACGGCACCGGGAACAACAACGCCGACCTCTACCGGGATCTGATCGTTCCGGCGGAAACCGATGGCTCGACACCGGTTCGCGGCCCTGCTCGAGGAAGCAGGTGTGCACGTGATCGGTGCCCTTGTCCGCGACCAGCAGGAATCGGCCGGTCCGGTCGGACACGGCGCCGGGCGCGTGCGGGCTGGCCCCGGAGCCACCGAACGCGACGCTGATCAGCGCGGTCACGTAGAACAAGTCGGCCGACGTTGCCCAGGGTCATCGACCGTCTTCGGCGAGGTAGACCTGATCGGCGAAGACGTCGAGCACCGCGGCGCAGCCCTGCAGTGCCTGCTCGGCCGCGGCCCGGCGGTCGGCTCCGAGCGAGTCGCGGAGGCGGACCTTGTCGAACCAGCCCCGGAGTTTGGCGAGGTCCTCGTCGTTCTCCTCCAGCTCGGCGTAGGTGAACTTCTCCGCGGTGGTCTCCTTGTCGATCTCGGCCCGGAATCCGCGGCACCGGTCGATGATCTCCTCGTACTCCTCGTCGCGCGCGGCGTTGTAGATCGCGGTGACCTCGGCCGCCCCGGCGAGGACGTCGCAGCGCATCAGCTGGGCGGTACCGCCCATTTCCCCGATGTCCTTGCGCAAGGAGCGCAGCGAGCGTTCGTGGGAGCTCGACTCGGGCAGCACGGCGGCCGAGTTCTGCAGGTAGACCGCGCCGATGCTCTTCAGCCTCCGCCACACGCTCGCGCGCAACCGGGTCGGTTCGCGCGGGACCCGGTAGACGAGCATCAGCCACCCCGGTGCAGCCTGCTCACGATCAGCGGCGTCGGTCACGGCCACCAGCCTGCCATCGCGCGACCGGCCCCGTCATGGATCTCAGGACGGCTCGGCACTCCCCGCCCCGACTGGGCCTGCAGCGGCCCTCGCGGCCGATGGGAAAACGAAAACGACTCGGCGTTGCCGCCGAAAGCTAACCGCGGTTAGTATTCGAAGCTGACCGGTGCGGCACCGCCGACGTCCTTCCGGCCATTCTCCCGCACATTCGCGCCGATGCGCGGCAACTCCGCCCGTTCGATGGCATCGTCCGCCGGTCACGCTACGAACACCTTTCGTCCGCGGGTCGTTGATGCTCGCGGAACCGCCGGTTCAGACTGTTCGAAGCAATAGGTCAACGGGTGCGGAAAAGTTCCCGAGCCACGAGTTGAATTCTGCGAATCCCGAAACCACTTCGTTTCCGCGCCCCTGATCTCGAACACCTTGGGAGTCGCATGGCAACGTCCACCACCGGCCAGCCACCCCCTCCAGAGGAGAAATCGCAGCACACCGGCTCGGTTGATGCCGTGGAACGCACGGGCGCGGCCAAGCCGCGTTCCGGGACGGCGGCACTCGCCCGCCGGGTGCACTTCTTGGCAGGTCTCGCGGTGGCGCCGTTTCTGGTCATCATGTGCCTCACCGGCCTGGCGAACGCGTTCACCCCGCAAATCGTCAACACCGTGCACGGGCAGGAATTGTTCGCCGATACCGGAACCGGCTCGCCGCGACCCGCATCGGACCAAGTCGCCGCAGCAGCAGCGGCGCATCCGGAAGGAATCGTGAAAGCGGTCATCCCGCCTCCTGAGCCGGACCGCACCACCCGCGTCGTCCTGTCGGTGCCCGGCCTACCGGACATCGACGAATTCTCCGAAGAAGACCTAACCGTATACGTCAACCCGTACACCGACCACGTCCAAGGTGAACTCACAACGGTCAAAGATCGCCCGCCCGCCCAGGTGTGGTTGCGCAACGCCCACGGCAACCTGCACCTCGGCCCACCGGGCAGGCTCTACTCCGAATTCGCGACCAGCTGGGTCCCGCTGATCGTTCTCGGCGGCCTCGTGCTGTGGCTCGGCCGACGACGCTCTCGCGGATTGCTGACTTCGTCGCGGCGCTCCACCAGCGAGCACGCGCGACTGCGGGGCTTGCACGGCTGGCTGGGCTTGTGTCTCAGCCTCGGCCTGTCGGCGCTGGCCGTTACCGGGTTCTCCCAATCCAATTTCGTGGGCGACCGGGTGGACCAGCTGCTCACGACACTCGATTCCGGCGAACCGAGCCTCGAATCCGAGAAGGTCGCCGCGCCACCGGGCGCAGCGCGGATCGACATCGACCGCGTGCTGGAAACCGCCGGTGCCGACGGCCTGCGCGGAGAACTGACCATCACAGCGCCCTCGGAACCCGGCGAGGTGTTCACCGTCGAGGAGACCGGCGAGGGCTGGCCCGTCCAGAGCGACAGCATCGCGGTACACCCCTACACCGGGCAGGTCACCGAACGCCTCGCGTTCGACGACTACCCGCTGCTGGCCAAGCTCAACGTCCTCGGCGTTCGGGCGCACGACGGAACGTTGTTCGGCATCCCCAACCAGATCGTCGTGTCCCTGGTCGCCCTCGGCACCCTGGTGCTGATCGTCCTGGCCTACCGGATGTGGTGGAGCCGTCGCCCGCGCGGCGCGTCGTGGCCGCCCGCCCCACCACCGATCTGGCGCGCTCACCCGAAAACTGCGCTGCTGGCACTGGTGACCGCTGCCGCGATCCTCGTCTGGGTGCTGCCCGTCGTCGGCATCACCCTGATCGGATTCCTCGTCACCGACATGGTCATCAACGCCGTGAAGCGTCGGCGGCGACCAAGAACCTGAAGCGAGCGTTGCACCGCGCGAGCCGACACCGCCTAGCACCGACGACCGTTCAGCCGCGTTGGAGCGGCTCGCGGTGCGCCGCAACGCGCCGGAAACCGACTCCGCCGCATCCGCACCGGGAGGCGAATTTGAGACCCGATGACTCGAAATTCGAGGCCAACGACGCCTTGATCAACGCAGTGCTGACCGATCCCGCGTCTGCCACGGACATCGCATCGCACGCGGCGCGGCAGGAGGTGGGCCTGGTCGAGGTCCGTGCTGATCTCGCCGGTGACCCCGACCCGGTCCAATTGCGCGAGCGCTTCGGTGCCCGTCTGCTTTACTGCCTCCGCAGCCCCGGCCGAGGTGGCGGGCTCGACGTCGCGCCGGAGCAACGGCACGCCCGGCTGCTGTCGGCGGCCGAGCATTACGACGTGGTCGACTTGGAAGCCGAGCACGACCTGGTCCCCGAGCTGCTGGACCGGATTCCGGTGCGACGGCGCCGCATCTCGTGGCATGGAACCGCCGCGGAGCGCGACGTGCTGCACGAGCGCTTCGACCGGATGGCGGCCATCGGTGCGGAGCTCTACCTGCTCACGACGTCCGCATCGCAGCCCGAGCAGGCGCTGGTACCGCTGCGGTTCCTCGCCGACCTCGGCCGTTCGGATGTCACCGCGTTCGCGACCGGAACCGCCGGGTTCTGGAGCCGCCTGCTGGCGCCCTGGCTCGGTGCTCCCGTCGTGTTCGGCAGGTTGGACGGCGACGACGCCGAAGTCCCCACCGTCGAGCAGCTGGTCGCGGACTACGGTTTTCCCCGGCTGCGCCGGCTGAACACCGTCTGCGGCATCGTCGGCCGCTCGGTGCTGGCATCGGTCTCGCCGCGGCTGCACAACGCCGGCTACCGCGCGCTCGGCATCCCCGCGTTGTACTTGCCGTTCCAGGTGGAGGAATTCGAGCCCTTCTGGGCCGCGGCCGCCGAGTCCGGCCTGAGCGAGCTCGGCCTCCCGTTGCGCGGGGCCACCGTCGTGTCACCGCACCAGGAGGCAGCGCTCGCCACGGCAGGCACCGCCAGTGCGGCGGCGCGCAGTTCGGGTTCGGCGAACTCGCTGGTGTCGCACGGGGATTCGTGGCGCGCCGACACGTCCAACAGTCCCGCGATCAGCCTTGCCCTGGCCCGCTTCGACATTCCCGTCTCCGGCCGCAAAGCCGCCGTGATCGGTTGCGGCGGTGCCGGACGCGCCGCCGCCCTCGCCCTC
>NZ_JAFRFW010000580.1:0-3062 GCF_017434145.1 Saccharopolyspora sp.
ACCCACGCCGGGACCTCGCCCGGCAAGGTCACCTGCGCGGCCGAGCCGTGCTCGCGCAGCCGGTGCGCTTCGCCGTGCACGTCGGCGCCGGACGGGTCGAGCGGGGTCAGCGGGCATCCTGATGTGGACATGCGGGTCCTCCTGGGGCGGGTTCGGCGAGCGTTGCCACGGCGGGGAAGCGCACCGGCAGGGCGGTCAGCGCCCGGTGGAACGGACCCGGACGCCACCGCAGCGGTTGCTGATCATCCAACTCGACCTCGGGAACGTAGTCCAGCAGCGTCTCCAACGCCACGGTCGCGATCAACCGCGCGGGCCTGCTCGCCGGGCAGCTGTGCGCGCCCGCGCTGAACGCCAGGTGCGCGCGGTTGCCCGCGGGAACCTGCCCGGTCGGGTGCAGCGCCGGGTCGGTGTTGATCGCCGCCATCGAGATCACCACCGGCTGGTCCGCGGGCAGCAGCACCCGGCCCAGGTGCACCGGGTGCCGCGGGTAGGTGATCGCGTAGTTCGCCAGCGGCGTGTAGCGCCACAGCACGTCGTCGAGCGCTTCGTCGAGCGCGACACTGCCGGTGGCCACCGCGTCGGCCACCCGGTGCTCGGTCAGCAGCAGGTACAGCGCGTTGGCGATCCAGTTGCCCAGCGGCTCCGCACCGGCGCCCATCATGATGATCAGCTGGTGCAGCAGCTCCTCGTCGTCGAGGCCGTGCGGGTGCTCGATCAGCCGGGTGGCGATGTCGTCGCCCGGGTTGGCGCGCTTGTACTCGACCAGGTCGGTGACGCTGGCCTCCAGGTACTGGTTGGCCAGCTGCGGGTCGGTGCCGTCCCAGAGCGCGGCGATCGCGGCGACCATCGCCTGCGAGATCTCCGCCGGGCAGCCGAACATCTGCTGCAGCACCAGCATCGGCAGCTGCGCGGCGAACTCGCCGAGCAGGTCGGCGTGCCCGCGGCCGGTGAACCCGCGGATCAGCCCGGCCGCGCTGCTGCGCACGTACCGCCGCAGCTGCGCGGGCTTGACCAGGTCGAGGCTGTTGGCCACCGGCGGGCGCAGCCGCGCGTGCTGCTCCCCGTCGGCGAACAAGGTGTTCGGCCGCCACGACATCATCGGCAGCACCGGCGCGTCCGCAGGCGCGGTGGCTTGCCAGCGGCGCGAGTCCTTCACGAACACGTGCGGACTGCGCAGCACCTGCAGCGCCGTGTCGTAGTCCACCACCAGCATCGCGGGCACGTCCGGGGCGAGTTCCACCGGCACGATCGGGCCGCGCGAGCGCAGCTGCGAATAGACCCGGTCCGGGTTCCCGGTGAAGTCCTCGCCGTACAGCGGGATGCGCTCGGTGTCGAGATGAGTGGTCAAGCCGAGACTCCGTGCTCCTTCGTCGTGCCCGCGCCGGCGAGCACGTTTTCCACCAGCGTGATCAGCATTCGGTTGCAGGACGGCTCGTCGCGCGCGTCGCAGACGCCCAGCGGCGTGCCCGGCGGCGGGTCCAGCGCCTCGCGCAGCTCCTCGACCGGGTAGCGCGGCGCGGTGTCGAAGGCGTTCACCGCGATCGCGTACGGCACCTCCAGCTGCTCCACCCGGTCCATCACGTCGAACGAGGCGTCCGGCCGCCGGGTGTCCACCAGCACCATCGCGCCCAGCGCGCCGCGCGCCAAAGTCCGCCACAGGTAGTTGAACCGCTGCTGCCCCGGCGTGCCGAACAGGTACAGCACCAGCTGCTCGTTGAGCGTGCGCCGCCCGAAGTCCAGCGCCACCGTCGTGGTCGTCTTCGCCGGAGTGCCGCGCAGGTCGTCCACGCCCTCGCTGGCCGCGGTCAGCGATTCCTCGGTGTGCAGCGGCTGGATCTCCGACATGGTGTCGACGAACGTGGTCTTGCCGACCCCGGCGGGGCCGACGATCAGGATCTTCGCCGAGCGGCGCACGGTCGGGGCGAGGTAGGCCGACTCATGCGGAGGTGTCCAGGTTGCGAAGTCCATCCAGCACCTCCTTCAACAGGTCCGGGCTGGGCGTGGCCGACGGCCGGGAAGCCGCGGCGGGCGCCAGGTAGCCGTCATCGATCAGATCCCCGACCACCACGAGCGAGACGCTCAGCGGCAGCCGGGTGTGCGCGGCGATCTCCGCCACCGCCAGCGCCCCGCCCTGGCAGACCTGCACGATCCGGCGGCGGTCCGGTTCGAGTTCGGGCACGGTGCCGCGCGATACGGCCCGCACCAGCGTCGCGGGTTCCACCGGGTTGTCCGCACGCGCCCGCCCGCGGGTGAGCACGTACGAGCGCACCAGCTCGGATTCGCGTCTGTGCGGGCCTGGGCTCACGGCCGGTTCCCGGCGGCGGTGCGCGCAGCCGTGCCCATCTCCTGCCCGAGCCGCTGAGCGGTCGCCTGCATCTCGGTGGCCACCACGCCGAGGTCGGCGTCCGCTTCGGTGACCAGCACCAGGTACGACTCCTCGCCGAACGGCTGCAGCAGCTGGAAGCCGCGGGCGTGCTGCACCATCACCTGCTCGAAACCACCGGTCGGGTAGCCCAGCGGTTCCATCCCGTGCCGGGCGCAGGACTGCAGCGGGGCGCTCACGGCCGCCCACCGCTCCGCGTCGGCGCGGTCCAGAGCGGCGTTCTTGACCAGCAGCATCCCGTCCCCGGACACCGCGATGGCCGCGCGGATCCCGGCGTGCTCGACCAGGTCGTCGAGCACCCAGGTGCGGTCCGGCAGCGCTGCTCGGCGAGCGGTCTCGCTCATGCGTTCGCGTCCTTTCCTGATGAGGTGGCGGTCGGATCCCCCGCTTCGCGGTCGCGAACCGCGCTGTCCGGCCCGGGGATGTCCGGTGCCGCCACGTCGGACGGCCCCACGTCCTGATCCGTCGTCGGGCGGCTCGCGCGTTGCAGGCCGCGCAGCGTCTTCGCGACGTCTTGGGTGCGCAGTCCAGCCGTGTCGCCGACGGACTCCGCGGTGTCGCCTGCTGCTGGGTGCTCGGACAGGTCGCCGGAGCGGGTCACCGTGCGGCGCGGCCGCTTCGGCAGCCCGGAGGCGGTGGTGTCCGTCTCCGGTTCGCTGCGGCGGTGCCGCGGCGCGGG
>NZ_JAFRFW010000581.1:0-3567 GCF_017434145.1 Saccharopolyspora sp.
CGGCTGTGGCTGTTGGCGCAGACCGGAGGGGCCGCAGACGCCTACCATCTTCCGTTCCTGATCCGGGCCACCGGCAAACTCAGCGTCGAAGCGTTCGCCGCAGCGCTGGACGACCTCCGGGAACGGCACGAGATTCTCCGCACGGTGATCCGGTTGGACCCGGAAACCGGGGAACTCGAACAACGGATCCTGGCCAACCGCGATTTGCCGCCCACGCTGCGGGGTGCGGCCGCCGAAGGCAGCGCGGAACTCCGGGCTGCCATGGGCGCCGGCTTCGATCTGGAGACCGAAGCGCCGATCCGCGGGGTCTTGGTGCTGGACGAATCGGGCGAACCCGCGGCGGTCGCCGTGACGATGCACCATGTCGCGGTCGACGCGACGTCGGTGGACCGCCTGCTGGCCGATCTGGACGCCGCCTATGCGGCCCGGACGGCCGGCGTCGAACCCGAACTGGGCAGCGCCCGACTGCGTTACCTGGACTTGACCGCGGACGAGGACCGGGACGTCACCGAGGGGCGCTGGAATCCCGGGTTGGAGTTCTGGGCCGCCGAGCTCGCCGACGCCCCGTCGGAGCTGGCTTTGCCGTTCGAACGGCCCCGCCCCCAGGTGGAGAGCCATCGGGGCGACATCGTCTCGGTCACGATTCCGGCGGATCTGGCGGCAGCCGCGGAAACCTTGGCCCGACGCACCGGGGTCACCATGTTCATGCTGATGCAAGGTGCGCTCGGCGTGCTCTACCGGAATCTCGGTGCGGGCGAAGACCTCCCACTGGGCACTGCCACCACCGCACGGCTCGACCTGGCTGCGGAACAGACCGTCGGGCCATTCCTCAACACGGTCGTGCTGCGGACCAGGGTGCCGGGCGCGGCGTCGTTCCGCGACGTGCTGCGCGGCGTACGGCGCACCGACGTGGCGTGCTTCGCGCAACAGGCAGTGCCCTTCGAATTGGTGCTGGAACGGCTGGCGGTCGAACGCAACGCCGATCGGCACCCGGTCTTCCAGACCTATCTCGGCTACACGGTGGAAGAGCCCGCACCGCCGGCCGGCGAGCTGCGTTTGGAAACCCTGGGCAGCGATACCGCCAAGTTCGACCTGTCGTTCGAATTCGTCGAAACCAGAGGAACCGAACCGGCACTGCGGCTGCACGTGGAGTACGCCACGGATCTGTTCACCGACCGCGGTGCGGAGCGGCTCGCAGCGCGGTTCGTGACGGTTCTGGAACAACTCGTGCAGCAGCCGGAACGGCCGGTCCGAGCAGCATCGGTAATGCTTCCGCAGGACCGGGTGCAACTGGCCGCAGCTCTGACCGGTCCGGAAACCGCTGCGCCGCAAGACGTGATGCTGCGTTTCCTCGAGGTCGCCGAAGCACATCGTTATGCCAAGGCGGTGATCGGTCCGGACGGGATTTCGCTGAGCTACCGGCAATTGGCCGCGCAGGCCGGATTGCTGGCCGAGGAGTTGTTGCGGCAAGGCGTCGGTTCTGGCGATGTGGTCGCGGTGGCCCGGGAGACCGATGCGCAGAGCCCGGCCTGCCTGCTCGCGATCTGGGCCATCGGCGCGGTCTACCTTCCGCTGGACTGCGCTTCGCCGGCGGCCCGGATCGCGACCGTCCTGGAATCAGCCCAGCCGCAGGCGGTCCTGTCGGACGCCCGGTTCCGGGAGTTGCTGGAATCGGCTCTGGCTGCTGCCCGGTCGGCTTCCCGGGTCGTGGACCTCGAGGCGCTGCCGGCGGAACCGGTGCTCGGCGATCCGCTGGAATCGCTCGCGGCGCTGGTCGGCGGCCAGGCGATCCGCCCCGGACAAGCAGCCTATCTGCTGTTCACCTCCGGTTCGACCGGAAAACCCAAGGGCGCCTTGATCCACCGGACCGGCCTGGCGAACCACCTGGCCGCGAAGGTCGATACGCTCGCGCTGACTCCGGACGACGTGGTGCTAGCCAATGCTGCGCTGACCTTCGACATTTCGCTGTGGCAGCTGCTTTGTGCGCTCATGGTCGGCGGTGCCACCGCGGTCCCGCCGCGCGGTGCGATCGCCGATCCGCATGAGCTCTGGGGCTGGGCGGCGCAACAGCGGACCACGGTGCTGGAAATCGTGCCATCCTTGCTCGGCGTGGCGATCGAAGCCGAAGCGGCCGGCCGGCCGTTGCCGGAGATCCCCGGTCTGCGCCGGCTGCTGCTGACCGGAGAAGCCCTGCCCGCGGATTCGGTCCGCGCCTGGCTCCAGGGGCATCCGGAGGACATCCTGGTCAATGCCTACGGGCCAACCGAGTGTTCGGACGACGTCACGCACGCGGAATTCGAGCTCGGCAGCAACCCCGGGCGCACTACTGCGCCGATCGGCACCGCGTTGCAGAATACCGAGCTCCTGGTGCTCAACGATGATTTGCAACCCTGCCCGCCTGGCGTGAGCGGGGAACTCTATGTTGCCGGAACCGGGGTGGGCATCGGCTATCTGGGCCGCCCGGGGCAGACTGCGACGACGTTCGTCGTCGACCCGCGCGGCGGTGGCGGCAGGTTCTACCGGACCGGCGACATCGTACTGCTGGGCGAGGACGGGCTTGAGTTCAAAGGCCGGCGCGATCACCAGGTGACGATCCGCGGCCATCGGATCGAGACCGCGGAGAGCGAAGCCGGGGCCCGGGACATCCCCTCGGTGCTGGCCGCGGCGGTGATCGCGGCGCGGCGCTCCGCGGAGCATCCGCTGGAACTGTTCGGCTATGCCTCGGGCCAGGTCGCGGTCGACGAACTGACCCGGGTGATGGCGGACCGGTTGCCGGTGCCGATGCGGCCGAGCGCTTGGACGGTGCTGGACCGGTTGCCGTTGACCGCCAACGGAAAAGTGGACCTGAAATCGCTCGTGGTGCCGGTCCCGGAAGCGTCGGATCAGCCTTTCGAGGGTCCGCGCGGCGACGTGGAAACCCTGGTCTGCGCCATCTTCGCGGACGTCATCGGGGTGCCGGCGGTGGCTCGGCACGACGACTTCTTCGCGATCGGCGGCGACAGTCTGCGCTCGGTCCGGGTGCTGACCGCGCTGGCCAAGGCCGGGCACAGCCTGGGCCTCGCGCAGATCTTCACGCATCGGACGCCGGCTGCGCTCGCCGCGTGGTTGGGCGGTGCCGAGATCGCCGAACCGGACCGGGACGGCGTCGGGAGCTTCCCGGTACCGCCGGAAGTCCTGCGCCAGGCGCAGCGGGCCGGTGGACTCGAAGGCTTCGACCAGTGGATCGTGCTGGCCGCCGAGGAGCCCGTCGACGGGGTGCGCTGGGCTGCCGCCTGCCAGGCCGTGACCGGCCGGCATGACGCGCTGCGGCTGCGCTGGGACGGCAGTTCCGAGACCGCCGAAATCGTCGCAGCTTCCGCGCTCGGAGTGCCGCGGCACGCCCGAGGCGACGCGGCCGAACGTGACGCAGCGGAGACTGGCGCGGCGGACATCGGTTCGGCGGTCCGCGCAGCCCGCGCGGATCTGGCGCCGCTTCCGGGCGAACTGATGAGCACCCGGATCGTGCCGGGCCCAGATCGGGACCATGTGGTGATCGCAGTCCACCACCTGGCCCTGGATGCGGCCTCC
>NZ_JAFRFW010000582.1:0-4875 GCF_017434145.1 Saccharopolyspora sp.
CGGCCCGCCAGCCGATCCCGACACCCAGCACCGGTGGGTCCGAGGCGGTCAACCGCCGCCTCCTCCGCCGCAGCCACCACCACCGCCACCGCCGCAGCCACCGCCACCACCGACGCCGCCCGCTCGTCCGCCGCGAGCGGAGTTCGGCGGCTCCAGCAGCTCCGCGATCGTCCGGTCCGGGTAGGCGCTCAGGCCGTACGCGGCGACCTGGTTGGCGGCGTCATCCTCCGGCAACCGGAAAGCGTGGTCCTGCGTGCCGCTCTCGGCGTGCTTGCCCGTGCTCGGCCGCACAACGGCGTCCCCGGCGTCCGTGGGCATCGGGTGCCCGCATTTCCCGGCCGCGAACAGCCACACGAAAAGCGTGATCGCCAACTCGATGATCAGGCCGCCGATCGGGAAGCCGAGCTCTGCCCCGTTGACCGCCCGCACCACGTTGATCAGCATCAACACCGGAAAGCCCCACAGCAGGACCAGCAACATCGTGCGATGGCGGGCGGAGACGATCAGGCGGTCTTCGCGCAGCAGGTGCAGCAGCGAGTCGCAGTACTCGCTCTCCTTGAACTGCGCGCGAACTCGGCTGACGGTGCTGCGGTCACCGAGCCCCTCCAGCAGTTGGCGCTGCACGTCGTCGGCGGGCCTGCGGCCGGTGCTGTAGAGCTCGCGGCGCCGGTTCACCCGAACCGCCCCGAGCTCGATCAATCCCGCCAACGCGGTGTCGGCCACCCGTCCCGACGCGCCGTTGAGGTATGCCCTGGCGTAGAGACCGGGATCCATTTTCTCGCCGGTCCAGCCCTGCTTCTCCTTCGCCTGCGCGCGGACCGCGAACAGGCATCCGCACAACATGGCCAGGACCAGCGCGTACGCCAGCAGGTAATCCGGGCCGTTCAGTCCCCACGGACTGTCCACGCGTTCCCCCTCGACATGGCATCCCCCGAGCTGCACCGCACTTTAGAACAACCAAGCCGATCGCAGAGAGGGCTGATCCGGGGAAACGGAAACGGGCTGCACCGGGCGCGAACAGCCGAATGGCGGGCGACCGCAGCCGCCCGCCATTCGTGAATTCGCCGGTCAGACCGCGGCCAGCTCCGGTTCGCGCTGCGGCCGGGCCGGCGCGAGCTCGTCGGTCCCGGACCCCTCGGCCACCGTCTCCTCGGACGCGGCCTCCTCGGACACCGACTCGTCGGACACCGACCGGGCGGGGACCTTGCGGTCCACGCTCGCCGACACTACGGCCAGCCCCAGCCCGAGCATGGTCAACGCGGACCCGACCATGCTGGGACCGGTCAGCCCGAGCCCGTGGGCGATGGCGAGACCGCCCAGGCAGGCGCCGATGGAGTTCGCGATGTTGAAGGCGGACTGCACGGCCGCCGAGACCAGCAGCGGCGTTCCACCGGCCTTCTCCATGATCATCGCTTGCATGATCGGCGCGACCATGAAGCCGCCGACACCGATCAGGAAGACCGTCACCGCGGCGGCCACCTGGTTGCCCGATGTGACCGTGAACGCACCGAGCACCGCCGCGACACCGATCAGCGCGGCGTAGAGGCCGGGCACCAGCGCCTTGTCGGCGACCCGGCCGCCGAGGACGTTGCCGACCGTCATGCCGAGCCCGGCCACCATCAGCAGCACCGTCGCGCCGGTCTCGGAGTAACCGGACACGCCGGTGAGGATGGGCGTCAGGTAGCTCAGGCACGCGAACGTGCCGCCCAGACCGAAGGTGACGATCGCCAGCGCCAGCCACACCTGCGGCTTGCGGAAGGCGGCGAGCTGGCCGCGCACCGAGGTCTCCTCCGGCCCCGGCCTGCCCATGGCGGGCAGCAAGCGGGCGATGGCGGCGATGGCGAGGACGCCGACCGCGGCGACGACGGCGAACGTGGCGCGCCAGCCGACCTGCTGGCCCAGCAGCGTGCCCAGCGGGACGCCGACGACGTTGGCCAGCGTCAGGCCCATGAACATCATCGAGACGGCCTTGGCCCGGTCGGCCTTGCGCACGAGGCCGGCTGCGACCACGGCCCCGACGCCGAAGAAGGCGCCGTGCGGCAGCCCGGCCACGAAGCGGAACGCCATGCCCACTCCGGCGCTCGGCGCCAGCGCGAACAGCGCATTGCCCGCGGTGAACAGCCCCATGGTTCCCATCAGGACGGTCTTCCTGGGTAGCCGGTTGCCCAGCAGCGTGAGGGTCGGCGCCCCGATCACGACCCCCAGCGCGTAGCCGGTGATCAGGTTCCCGGCAGTGGATATCGAAACGCCGAGGTCGGCGGCGGCCTGCGGCAGCACGCCCATCATGACGAATTCGGTCGTGCCGATACCGAATGCGCCGAGGGCGAGTGCGAGCAGCGCTATGGGCACAGTTCTCCTCTCGGGGGAAGCGGAGTGATGAGGCAGCGCCATTGCTGAATCGATACAGGCTTTGCTCAAAAGAAGAGACAGTCGGTCGCGGTGGAGGTCGCTGTCGGCTGTCTTGGTTCCCAGTCTCCGAGCTCCGCCGAGGATGTGTCCACCCAGCTGGCGGTGAACCTCACCACCGGGCGTAGCAACGGCGGCGTCCGGTTGTCACCCACTCGTTGGGCCAACCTGCGGAGTCCTCTCGCAGGTCACGCGAGTGATGGCACCCCGTGACCGACTGCAGCGCCTCAGCCGCGCAACGCGTGCAGGCCGCGCTTGATGATCTTGCCCTGCTGGTCGAGCGGGAGTTCGCCGACCAGGTGCACCACCTCGGGAACCTTGAAGCCCGCGAGCCGCCGCTTGCAGTGCTCGGTGACTCTTCGGCCATGAGATCACGATCCGGCTGCGCGACGACGAACGCGGTCGCGCGTGGGCGACGTCCTCGCCGCAGGTATGCGCTTCCGCGAGCTGAACCCGGAGCTCGCGACGCTCGGCATCCTCGACATGCTCAACGGGTGAGCCTGCGGATGCGCGGAGACCGGGACGAAGACACCGACGAGGTGGCCGACACCTATCTGCACCTGCTGCTGGACGGCCTCGCTTCCGGCCCGGCACTGCTGACACTCGGCCGCCGCGACCTGCGCGGAGTTGTTCCCGCGCCGGTTCACCACTGGTCGCAAGCACGCTGTTCACCCGTATGTTGAGAACGACGCTCGCACTGCTCGGAGGCTGCATGCGCATCGAACGCGACATCCCGGTGCCCACCCGCGACGGCACGCCGATCGCGGTGGACGTCTTCCGGCCGGATGACGACGTGGCCGTGCCGGTGATCGCGTCGATGAGCCCCTACGGCAAGGACGTGCCCTGGGCGCAGCGCTACCCGCTGTACGAGGAGGCCGACCGCAGCGAGCACGCGGCCTGGGAAACGCCGGATCCGACCTGGTGGACCGACCGCGGTTATGCCGTGGTGCGCGCGGATTCCCGCGGGACCGGGAAGTCGCCGGGACGGCTCGACGTCTTCGCCCGCCAGGACGCCGAGGACTTCCACGACGTCATCGAGTGGTGCGGCACGCGGTCGTGGTCCACCGGCAAGGTCGCCTCCAGCGGGATCTCCTGGTACGCGATGCTCGGCTGGCGGGTCGCCGCACTGCAGCCGCCGCACCTGGCCGCGCTGATCGCCTGGGAAGGCCTCACCGATTTCTACCGCGACTGGGCGCGGCAGGGCGGAGTGCTGACGAACCGGCACACCGCGGCCTGGTGGCGCAACCAGATCGAGCCGCAGCGCAGCACAGATGACCACTCCGACCTGCTGACCGAGCTGCGTTCGCGGGAACTCGCCGACGACTGGTACCGCGAACGCACCACCGACCTGGCGCAGGTGAACGTGCCGCTGCTGGCGGCGAGCAACTGGGGCTCGATCCACCTGCACCTGCGCGGCGCCATCGAAGGCTGGACCGGCGCCGCCTCCGAACACAAATGGCTGGTCGTGCACACCGGCTCGCACGTCGGCCCGTTCTACTCGGACTGGGGAAAGCGGTTGCAGCTGCGGTTCCTCGACCGCTTCCTGAAAGACGACCGGACGGCGATGGACGGCGTCGCACCGGTGCAGCTCGCGATCCGCCGCGGGCACGACGTCGAGTGGCGCGGCGAGCAGGATTGGCCTCCCGCGAACGCGCAGTGGCGCCACCTCTACCTCGACGAAAAGTCGCTGAACTGGGAACAGCCGGAGGCTGGAACCCGCCCGCTACCCGCGAGCTTCGACTACACCGCGCCCGAGCGCCTGGAGATCACCGGCCCGATCGCGCTGCGCCTGTGGATCTCACACGTGCACGACGACCTCGACGTGTTCGCCCGCCTCGAGCAGTACGACATCGACGGCGAGCGCATCCCCGGTGTCGGCCCGCACGGCACTGCCACACCGGTGCCGATGGCGGTCGGCTGGCTGCGAGCGTCGCACCGCAAACTCGAGCCCGAGCGCAGCCTGCCGCACCGCCCCTGGCACACCCACGACGAACTCCGGCCGCTCGAACCCGGCGTGCCCACCCTGCTCGAGGTGGAGATCTGGCCGACTTCGCTCACCCTCGAACCCGGCCAACGCCTCCAGCTGCAACTCCGCACCGACGACGAGGATCTGCACCCCCAGCTCGTCCACGACGACCCCGCCGACCGCAGAAGCGCCACGGGCGCTGCCGTCCACTTCGGACAATCGCGGGCATCGCACCTGCTCATCCCCACGATCACCTGACTCGACCCAGCCGACCGGCCCGCGGCCGGATGTGGCCGCGGGCCGTCGGTTGTTGGACTAGTGACGCTGACTGCCGCGGCGTGCCGATGGCCCATCGTGACTTGAGGCCTCGCACTTCGGGACCGCAACCCGGTCGACCCCAGACATCGCACGTTCCGTGAATCGCAGCAGCCGAAACTCCGGAGCTCGCGGGGCTGATGTGTCACATCAATCCCTGCGGATTACTCCTTCCGAAGAGCACCTTC
>NZ_JAFRFW010000583.1:0-1541 GCF_017434145.1 Saccharopolyspora sp.
CCTCATCGATCGCCGCGACGCCCAGCGCGGAAGCGCCCGCGTCCAACGCGGCCCGCGCCATCGTGAGCGCGCCGTGGCCGTAGCCGTCGGACTTCACCACGACCATCGTGCGGGCGCCCGACCGTTGGGCGCGTTCGGCCAGCAGCGCGACGTTGTGGCGAAGCACGCCGACGTCAATGCGCAGGTCGGCGCGGTGCACGGGCTCCTCGGTCATGGCGCCGACATCGTCGCACACCGTCCGCAGCAGCCCCGCCGGCAAGGCGCGTCCCCGGGCTCTTCGCCGCCCGCTCGCCCCATCCACTGGGACCGGCGGTTCGTTCACTCCACGAAAGACCGCGCTCAACGGGTGGCGCCCGCGCGTGTCGGCACCCCCGGCCAGGTCCGAGCGAGCGGACCGTTCGCCCGATCTATTCGGACCAGCGGTCCGTTCACTCGGCAAGATCCGCCGATGAACAGGTGGCGTCCGGGCGTGTCGGGCCGAGCTTCCGTTGCGGACCGAGCCCGGTCAGGCGGCGGCGCGGACCTCGCGGATGGCGGCGGGCACCGCGGACAGCAGCGCGGAGGCACCGATGGGCGCGGCGCCCTCCGCGGAAGGCGCGGCCTGCCCCGCGCCGCCGAACGCGGCCAGCTCGGCAGCCGCCGAATGCAGGTGCGCAGCGCAACCGCACGCCAGCCACGGATCCATCCCGGAAGCCAGCAGCGCGCCGATCAACCCGGTCAGCACGTCGCCCGAACCGGCCGTCGCGGGCCAAGCGTGCGCCGAAGCGTTCACCAGCACCCGCCCGTCCGGCGCCGCGATCACCGTCGTGTTGCCCTTCAGCAGCAGCACCGCGTCGAAGCGCTGCGCGGCGTCGCGCGCGGCGGCGACCCGGTCCGCACCCACATCGCCTGCCAGCCGCGCGAACTCACCGTCGTGCGGCGTCAGCACCAGCGGGGTCTCCGGGTCGCGGGAGTCCCACAGCGTCGAGTCCTCCGCCAGCAGCGTGATCGCGTCCGCGTCCGCGCACACCGGCCTGCCGGACTCCAGCACGTACCGCATCACCTCGCGGCCGCTACCGCCGGTGCCGACGCCCGGTCCGACCGCCCACGACTGCACCCGGCCCGCATCGGTGACCGAGCCGGTCGCCACCACCTCCGGCCAGTGCGAACGCACCACGTCCGCGGCCGGACCGGCGTAGCGCACCATGCCCGAGGTCGCCTGCACCGCCGATCCGGTCGCCAGCACCGCGGCACCGGGGAAGGTCGCCGAACCCGCCGCGACGCCCACCACGCCTTGGGAGTACTTGTCGTCCGCCGGTGACGGGATCGGCCAGTAGGCGCCCACGTCCGCGCGCTCGAGCACGTACAGCTCCGGCGCGGGCAGGTGCTCGTCCACGCCGATCCCGGCGACGGCGACCGAACCGGACCGGACCGCACCGCCGCTGAGCACGTGGCACGGCTTGCGGCCGCCGAAGGTCACCGTCAGCTCCGCCGGCACCGCGGGCCCGTCGACCGCACCGGTGATCGGGTCGACACCGCTGGGCAGGTCGACGGACACGATC
>NZ_JAFRFW010000584.1:0-4695 GCF_017434145.1 Saccharopolyspora sp.
GCGCGGCTGTACCGCGCTGAGCGTCGCGATCGGCGTCTCCGAGAGGCCCGCGCCCCTCGCGGTGAGCTCCGCCGGGAACGGCTCGGCGGGGCGGGGTGCACCTGAAACCCGGCATCGAGCCGGTCAGCGGCCGGCGGACGTCCTGCCGGGCCGCAGGCCCGCTCCGCTGGGTCAGGCCGGGCCGTCGATGGTCAGCTCGCAGGTGACCGGTTCGCCGGGCTGTCCTCGTTCGGTCACCCGTTCCTTGCCTTCGACCAGCACCTCGCAGGTCAGGGCCGAAGCGGGCGAATCCGGCGTGACGACGAACTTCGCCGGACCGCCCATCGGCGCCCACTTCTCCCGGTGCGGCACGCCGACCGGCTCCGGCGCCTGATCCTTGGAGTCCGAAGTGGACTTCTGCACGGTGCCGCTTTCCCCGGCAGGTCCCGATACTTTCAACTCCACCTCGTAGGCGGTTTGCTCCGGAGGATTGCTGCCGCACGCGGTGAGGCCGACGAGGGCGAGTGCAGGTACGGCCAACACGAGTGAACGTTTCAAGGGATGAGCTCCTTCACGCCGAGGGCGGTCGATCCGTCGGACGACGAAGGTATTGATCACCCCGCGAGGCGCGGATCTGCCGGACGGCCGGTTTCGGCCGGAAACCTCCGCCTATCGGCCGAGGATCTTCGACTGCCAGGCCCACGCCGCGATCTCCACCCGATTCCGTACGTCCAATTTGGACTGGACGCTCGCCAGGTGGGTCTTGACCGTGCCGACCGAGAGGAACAGCTGCTCGGCGATCTCGGCGTTGGTGGCACCGGTGGCGACCAGCCGGGCGACGTCGAGCTCGCGCGCCGACAGCGGATTGGGCAGGTCCGCGGGCGGTTCAGCCGCGGAGCGGTTGCGCAGCAACTTCACCGTGATCGCCGGGCTGACGAGCGCGTCGCCCGAGGCCGCCGCCCGCACGGCCTCGAGCAGCAGCGCCGCGCTCGCGGTCTTGAGCACGAAACCGCTGGCGCCGCCGTTGAGCGCGCGGTGCACGTACTCGTCGTCCTCGAAGGTCGTGACGACCACGACCTTGGGCGGATCGACCGCGCCCGGGACGTTGATCCGCTGCAAGGCGTCCAAGCCGTCCAGCCGGGGCATCCGGATGTCCATCAGCACCACGTCCGGCCGGAGCCGCTCGATCTGCTCCAGCGCCTCCACACCGTCGGAGGCCTTGCCGACCACCGCGATGTCGTCCTCGGCCGAGAGGATCATCTCGAAACCGGTGCGGACCATGGTCTGGTCGTCCGCGATGAGCACGCTGATCGTCACGCTGTACCTCCGTTCGACGGCAGCGGCATCCGGGCTTCGAGCGCCCAGCCGCCCTCCGCGCAGGGCCCGTCCTCGAACTCGCCGCCGACTTCGGCGACGCGGTCGCGCAGACCGCGCAGACCGAAGCCGCTCCCGGGCATCTTGCCAACCGCACCGTCGTCGCCGACGCGCACCAGCAGCTCGGAATCCGCGCGCTGGACGTCGATCCGCACGGTCGTCACGTGCTGGCCGTGCTTGCGGACGTTGGTGAGTCCTTCCAGGACGATCCGGTGCGCGGTGGAACCGATCGCGGGCGGGATCCCCTCGGTCGAACCGCGCAGCGCCAGCCGCGCGTCCGGCCCCAGCTCGCGGTTGAACCGCTCGACCATGGTGGCGATCTCGTCGATGGTGGCCAGCGGCGCAGTGGTCGGACCGTCCTCGGCGCGCAGCAGGCCGACCATGCGGTGCAGCGATTCCATCGCTTCGGTACCGGCTTCGGCGATGCCGTCCAAAGTGTCCAGTGCTTGCTGCGGTGACCGGGCGGCGATCGCCTGCGCGCCGCGCGCCTGCACCACCATGCCCGTCACGTAGTGGCCGACGAAGTCGTGCAGGTCGCGGGCGAACTCGGTGCGCTGGAGCAGCCGTTCGTGCTCGATCTCGCGCAGCCGCGCCCGGCGGGCCAGTCGCGCGGCCAGGCCGATCGTGCAGGACAGCACCACGCAGCACAGCAGCAGGAACGCGATCACCAGCTCGGTCAGCTTGCCGCGTCCGATCGCGGGTTGCGCCACGACCACCGGGATCACGACCACCGCCGCGGCCGCCACCCAGCGCTTCTCCGCCCGCCACACCACCAGCCCGAGCAGGATCAGCAGCGCGGCCGTCGGGGTGAGCACCGCCAGCGCGGCGTCGGGACGATCTTGCGACTCCCCGGGCCGGTACGCGGTGTAGTACACGGCGGCCACGATCACGGCGACGGCGATCGTGACCCCGGGCAGCGAGCGAGCGCCGGCCCGCGGAGCGATCAGCAGGGCCACCGCGGCGATCGGCCCGGTCGACATGATCACCGCGGGCGGCCACCTCGCACCGTCGAAGCCCTCGTAGATCACGTGCTCCAACAGCATCAGCGCCGGCGTAGCCAGCACGATGCCGAACAGCCAGAGCGCCGACTGCCACGCGGACTTACCGGGGAACAGCACGAGCCCGCATCCTAGACAGCCGATCTCCGCCGTTTGCATCAGCCGAAAGGCAGAGCGCTTCGCCGCGAAACCGGTCGGCGGACGGAGGTGGACCGCGCCCACGACCGGACAGGCTCCTGGACATGAGCCACAACAGCCGACCAGCGAGCACGGTCGGGACAACCGCGAATCCCGGTCCGGCCATCGCGGTCGAAGCGGTCGACCTCGTCAAGACCTACGGCACCGGCCGGACCGAAGTGCGCGCGTTGGACCACCTCTCCATCCGATTCCCCGCATGCGGTTTCAGCGCGGTGATGGGGCCTTCGGGCTCCGGCAAATCGACGTTGTTGCAGTGCGCGGCGGGTCTGGACACCCCGACCGGTGGGAGTGTGCTGCTCGGCGGCGTCGACCTGGCCACGTTGCGGGACGACGAGCTCACCCGGGTCCGGCGGGAGCGGATCGGGTTCGTGTTCCAGCAGTACAACCTGCTTCCCGAACTCACCGCGGAGGAGAACATCGTGCTGCCGGTCCAGCTCGCCGGACGCAGGCCGCAACGCGGCGCGGTCGGCGAGCTGGCCGAACGACTGGGACTGTCGGGCCGCTTGATGCACCGGCCCGCGGAGATGTCCGGTGGGCAGCAGCAACGGGTTGCGCTGGCCCGCGCGCTGCTCACCCGGCCCGAGGTCGTCTTCGCCGATGAACCGACCGGGAACCTGGACACGCGGGCGAGCGAGGAGATCCTGGGCCTGCTGCAAGCGTCGGTGCGCGAACTCGGGCAGACCGTCGTGATGGTGACCCACGATCCGATAGCCGCCTCGTACGCCGACGGTGTCGTGCTGGTCGCGGACGGGCAGGTGGTCGACACGCTCGTCCGGCCCGACGCCTCCCGGATCGCGCACTCGATGCGGCTGCTGGGGCAGGACCGATGAGCGCCGTCGTTCCGCACCTGCGTGCCGTCCGGCGGGCTCCGGCGCGGTTGGTGCTGTGCGGGCTGACGATCGCCTTGGCCGCCTTGTTCATCACCGGCACGCTGCTCGGCCGGGACATGGCGATGCGCACGATCACCAGTGAGCTGACCTCGATCCCGGATGCGGCGTCCGCGGTCGTGCAGTCCCCGTCCGGATACGGCCCCGCGCAGCTGGACCGGATCGAGGACTTTCCCGGCGTGACCGAGGCGACCGGCCGGGTGAGCGGATCGGGCCTGGTCGGGAGCGTGGAGGTCGAACTGACCGCCGATCCGGGGCAGGGGCCGCTGAGCCGGGTCCAGGTCGAGGCCGGCACGTATCCGCGTGCTCCGGGAGAGGTGGCGGTGTCCGAGCGCGCCGCCGAGCGGCTGGGCTTGCACGTCGGCGACGCGGTCGATTTCGCCGTGCAGGACGGCGGGGCGCCGCACTCGTTGACGGTGACCGCACTCGTGGATTCCCCGTCAGCGGACGGAGTTGCGCTTTACGCCCCGGATCGGGAAGTGCTCACCCGCACCGCTGCGGAACTGTCGCGGGTAGACCTCACCGGGGACGTGCCCGCGATCATGCAGAGTGCCCAGCCGACGGCGATGACCGTGCTCTCCGCCGCGGACGCGCGGCAGGCCGAAGTGCGCCAGAGCCAGGACACGGTCGACCGGGTTTCCGTGCTGCTCAGCGCGTTCGTGGTGCTGGCGGCGCTCGCGTCGATCATGGTCGCGGTATCCGCCTTCCGGATCGTCTTCGCGCAGCGCATCCGGCACCTCGCCATGCTGCGTGCGCTGGGCGCCACCCGCGGTGGGCTGCGTCGGGCGCTGGTCGCTGAGGGCGCGAGCACGGCATTGATCGCGGGTGCAGCCGGGACCGCGCTGGCCGTCGGGATCAGCAGGCTCGTGCCGCTGGTCGCACCGGTCGCAGCGGCCTCTCCCTCCCCGGTGATGCTGGGGTCGGTGCTGGTGGGAGTCGTGGTCGCGGTCGTCCTCGCCGTGCTGGCCCCGGCCCGCGACGCGGCGCGGGTGTCCCCGCTGGAAGCGCTGCGGTCGACGACCCGGCCGAGCGAGCACAAGGCCGGGACGGCGACCCGGACCGTGGTCGGTGCCGCGCTGCTGGCGGTGGGGGTGCTGCTGATGGCCCTCGCGGTTTCCCAGGGACTGCTTTCGCGCTATCGCCCGGCCGGGAGCACCGAAGATCTCGTGCTGTTCGGGGTGCTGGCCGCCGCCGCGTGGTTCGGCGCGTACCTGGCGTTCGCGCCGCGTCTGGTGCGCCCGGTGCTCGCCGGAGCGCAC
>NZ_JAFRFW010000585.1:0-1740 GCF_017434145.1 Saccharopolyspora sp.
CGGCCGCCCCGCCCCGGCGATCCCGCCGGACGAATCCCCCTGCTCGGCCGCTTCGCGCGGGTGGCGCCACCCGACCCCGGCTGACCCCGCGCCGCACACGGCGAGCACGAGCCCGGCGACCCCTTCCGCGGCCCGCACGTTCACGCGCGATTCTTCGCCGCCGCGCGCTCATTCCCGACATTCCAGGAAGGCAATCGATGCCGTTCGGCAAGCTGCTGTCGCTGGCCGCCGAAACCACCGGGCAGGTGGTCGACGCGGTGCGCACCCTCGGTACCGCTCCGGCGAGCCAGCGAACGTACTCCGGTGCCGACCGCACGCACCTCGAGGTGCGCGGGCTGCACCGGCCAGGAACCGAGCAGGCCAACCGCGAGCTGCGCAACCGTCTGTCCGATTTGGACGGAGTGCGCGGGGTCGAGGTGAACGCCGTGCTCGGCCGCGTGGTCGTGCAGCACGAGCCGGAGATCGATCCCGCCGACCTCGGCGAAGTGGTCTCGCAGGTCGAGGACGAGCACGACCTCACCGAGCTCGGGCGCGCCCCCGGCGGCATGGCGCACCCCGGCGACGCGGGCGCGCTGGTTCGCGACGTGGGCGCACTGGGCATGAGCGTGCTCGGGCTGGGTTATTCGGCGGTCGCCGGCATGCTGCCGCTGCGGCCCGCGTCACCGCTGGTGCCGACCGCGGTCTCGCTGGTCGACTCGGTTCCGTGGTTGCACAACGGGGCCGAGCGCGCGCTCGGCCGGGACGCCACCGAAACCGCGCGCACCGTCGGCGGCGCGCTCACCCAAGGGCTGTCGCAGAATCCGCTGTCGGTGTTCACCGACCTGGCCGGCCGGTTCTGCACCTCGCGCGAGACGATCGCGCGCGGTCAGGCGTGGCGCCGTTGGGAAGAGGCCAATGCCGGTCTCCCGGGCGTGCACGAGGCGGAGGCGCTGGAACTCGAACCGCGCCCGGCCGAACTGCCGAACGGTCCGGTGGAGCACGTCTCGAACCTCTCCGGCACCTTCGCCCTCGGCGGCTACGGCACGGTGCTGGCCGCCACCCGCAACGACCAGCGCGCGCAGGCGACGATGCTCGCCGGAGTGCCGCGACCGGCCAGAACCGGCCGGGAGGCGTTCGCAGCGCAGCTCACCACCGCCATCTCCGAACGCGGCACGGTCGTGCTGGAGCCGCGGGCGCTGCGCCGGATGGACCGGGTGGACACCGTCGTGCTCGACGCGCCCGCGCTGCTGACCGGACGGCACGTGGTCGAAGAGGTGCTGCCGCTGGACACCGACGCCGACCAGACGTGGCTGTTCGCCCGCGCCGGTGAACTCGTCGACCCGGAGCAGCCCAAGGCGCGGCACACCCGCGGCGCATGGTCCTGCGCCCCGCTCGGTCGGCCTTCGCTGCCGGACCGGTTGCGGGACGCGGTGCGCGAACACCGCGAGCACGGAGCGAACTTGTTGATGCTGAGCCACGAATCGGAGCCGGTAGCGGTCGTCGTGGTCGTCACCGAACTGGATCCGCTGGCAGAAGCGCTCGTGGAAGCGGGGCGTTGCGCGGGTTCGGTGGTGCGGGCGGGCATCGGCAGCCGCCTCGACCACCGGCTCGCCGTCGACGACGCCGTGCACGGCGGCAACCGGCTTGCAGAGTCGGTGCGCAGGTTGCAGCAGGACGGGCACGTGGTGGCGCTGCTGTCCGCCCGCGGGCACACCGCACTCGCCGCCGCCGACGTCGGCATCGGTGTCCCCGAATCCGAAC
>NZ_JAFRFW010000063.1:0-1755 GCF_017434145.1 Saccharopolyspora sp.
CGCGCGGGGACGTGGTGCGGCTGCGCGCCGAAACCCGCACCGCAGGGCGGGTGGCGCTGGCCGCCGACGTGACTCCGGCGGCCGTTGCCGATCTGGGGCTCGCGCTCGAAGACCAGGTTTTCTTCGTGGTCAAGGCCACCGAAGTAGCCATCCACCCCCTTTCCGATGGATCATCGGTCCCGTGACTGAGGTAGCGCCCTGGACGTACTTGATGGACATGGACGGCGTGCTCGTGCACGAGGAGCACATGGTGCCCGGAGCGGACCGGTTCCTAGCCGAGCTGCGCGAGCAGGGACTGCCGTTCCTGGTGTTCACGAACAACTCGATCTACACCCCGCGGGACCTGCGGGCGCGGCTGCTGCGCAGCGGGCTGGACGTGCCGGAGTCGGCGATCTGGACCTCCGCGCTGGCCACCGCGCAGTTCCTGGAGCAGCAGCGGCCCGGCGGTTCCGCGTTCGTCGTCGGTGAATCGGGGCTGACCACGGCCCTGCACAACATCGGCTACGTGCTCACCGACCGGGACCCCGACTACGTGATCCTCGGGGAGACCCGCACCTACAGCTTCGAAGCGATCACCAAGGCGATCCGGCTGGTCGAGGGCGGTTCGCGGTTCATCGCGACGAACCCGGACGAGAAGGGGCCGAGCCGGGAGGGCACGCTGCCCGCGACCGGTGCGGTGGCCGCGCTGATCGAGCGGGTGACCGGGCGCGGGCCGTACTACGTCGGCAAGCCGAACCCGCTGATGATGCGCTCGGCGCTGCGGGCGTTGGGCGCGCACTCCGAGAACACGCTGATGATCGGCGACCGGATGGACACCGACGTGCGCTCCGGTCTGGAGTCGGGCTTGCAGACGATCCTGGTGCTGTCGGGCATCTCCGGCGAAAGCACCGCGGAGCTGTTCCCGTACCGCCCGACGAAGGTGATCGGCTCGGTCGCCGACCTGGTCGGGAACACCAGCAACCCGTTCGCCATCTGAGCCCGGCCGCGGCCGATTCGCCGGTGGTGGACCCGTCCACCGGCCTATCGGTCCGGAGTGGGGGGCCCGTTCGCGAACAGGTCCCCCACTCCTGGTGCGACCGGGGTCAGCGGCCCGGGAGGGCGCGCGGGTCGTCGGAGTCGACGATCTGCTTGCCCATCGGCAGCAGCGAAACCGGGATGAGCTTGAAGTGCCCGACGCCCAGCGGGATGCCGATGATCGTGACGCACAGCGCGACGCCGGTGAGCAAGTGCCCGAGCGCGAGCCACCAACCGGCCAGCACCAGCCAGAGCACGTTGCCGAGCCCGGACATCGCGCCCGCGCCCGGTTCGTCCACGAGCCTGCGGCCGAACGGCAGCAACGCGTAGTTGGCCATCCGGACCGACGCGATGGCGAACGGGATCCCGATGATCGTGATGCACAGGATCAGCCCGGCGAGCAGGTAGCCGAGCGACATCCAGAGCCCGCCGAAGATCAACCAGACCACGTTCAGCAACAAGCGCATGATCACCATCGTGTCAGGCGTGCTGCGGCCGGGCTTCCGGCGGTGACCCCGAGTCGTCCCGGAGGGCGACCCCGAGGCACCGGGCCGGGGAGTCAGACCCGGAGGTCGCCTTCCAGCACGGTGACCGCCCGCCCGCGCAGCGCCACCCGGTCGCCGCGTGGCGTCGCCCGCACGAATCCGCCGCGCGGCGACGCCTGCTCGCCCACCAGCTCGCCGTCGCGTCCCAGCTCGGCTGCCCAGTAGGGCGCCAGCAGGCAGTCCGCCTCCCGCGCCA
>NZ_JAFRFW010000586.1:0-3274 GCF_017434145.1 Saccharopolyspora sp.
GGCCTCGGTGAGCTTGCGCAAGGTCGGCAGCGAAGCCCGCACCCGACCGTCGTCAGTGATCCGCTCGCCGTCCAGCGGCACGTTGAGGTCGGCGCGCACGAGCACACGCCGCCCCCGAACGCCCTCGGACAGCAGATCGTCGAGGTTCTTCACCGTCTGCTCCTCATGTGGGAAGTCCCGCACGGGCCGACCGGCCCGTGCGGGACCTTCATCATCTTCCGGCCGGTGCACGGCGCTGGCCCCAGCGCGTCCCGGCCGCGGTGCATCCCGGCAGCGGCGCACCCGGCTCGCGGGAGCGGTGCGCCGCGGAGCGAGCAGGTCAGGCCAGCTTGGAACCGACCAGCTTCGCCAGGTCGGCGATGCGGTTGGAGTAGCCCCACTCGTTGTCGTACCAGCCGACGATCTTGACCTGGTCGCCGATGACCTTGGTCAGCGGCGCGTCGAACACGGTCGAGGCCGGGTCGGTGACGATGTCGCTGGAGACGATCGGGTCCTCGCTGTAGCGCAGCACGCCCTTGAGCTTGCCCTCGCCCGCGGCGGCGCGGAACGCCGCGTTGACGTCCTCGGCGGTGACGTCGGCGCGCACGTTGGCGGTGAGGTCGGTGACCGAGCCGGTCGGCACCGGAACGCGCATCGCGTAGCCGTCCAGCTTGCCGTTGAGCTCCGGCAGCACCAGGCCGATCGCCTTGGCCGCACCGGTGCTGGTCGGCACCACGTTGACCGCGGCCGCGCGGGCACGCCGCAGGTCCTTGTGCGGGCCGTCCTGCAGGTTCTGGTCGGCGGTGTAGGCGTGCACGGTGGTCATCAGGCCGCGCTCGATGCCGAACGCGTCGTCGAGCACCTTGACCATCGGCGCCAGGCAGTTCGTGGTGCAGGACGCGTTCGAGATGATCGTCTGCGTGCCGTCGTACTTGTCGTCGTTGACGCCCAGGACCACGGTCAGGTCCTCGTTCTTGGCGGGCGCCGAGATGATGACCTTCTTCGCCCCGCCCTCGTCGACGTGCTTGCGGGCGTCGGAGGCGTTGGTGAAAAAGCCGGTGGACTCGACCACGACGTCCACGCCCAGGTCGCCCCAGGGCAGCTTGCCCGGGTCCTTCTCGGCCAGGATCTTGATCGGCTTGCCGCCCACCTCGATGCCTTCGCCGGTGACCTTCACGTCCTGCTCCAGGCGCCCGAGGACGCTGTCGTACTTGAGCAGGTGGGCCATGGTCGCGACGTCGCCCAAGTCGTTGGCGGCCACGACCTCGATGTCGTGGTCACTGGCCATCGCCGCGCGCCAGAAGTTCCGCCCGATGCGACCGAAGCCGTTGATGCCTACGCGAACGGTCACGCCTATCTCCTCGTAACTGACCCTGCCGCTGGGCGGCGGGTGAGCGGTTGATGGACTCGCTCGCAACCCTATATGCCCCGGCCAGCGACGCAGGCGGGCGGGCGCGGCGTCGGCGGGGTGAACACGCGGGCGGTACGCGGGTTGTGCCTTTCGGCGGGGCCGACGTGCGACATCCGTCGGTCGACCGCCCCAGCGAGCCCTCCCAGAATGATCAGGCTGATCGATGATCGGCGATTCCGCGCACCGGTTCCGCCTCCCCGGCGCGGCCGGGCCCGACTCGGAGGAACGCACATGCGCGCACCCGCACGACCGCGCGGCCGCAACCTGGCCGCCGCGGCACTCGCCGCCGGACTGGGCCTGACCGCCCTGGCCACCGCACCCGCCGGTGCGGACGTCCCGCCGCCCGGTGACGGCTGGACGACGACCTTCAGCGACGACTTCACCGGCGCCGCTGGCTCCTCGCCGGGTCCGGACTGGAAGATCGACACCGGGCACGGCTACCCGGGCGGGCCGGAGAACTGGGGCACCGGGGAGATCCAGAACTACACCGCCGATCCCGCCAACCTCAGCCAGGACGGCGACGGCAACCTGGTGATCACGCCGCTGAAGGACGACGCGGGCAACTGGACCTCGTCGCGGATCGAGACCGAGCGCGCCGACTTCAAAGCCGCCGAGGGCGGGGTGGTGCGCATCGAGAGCCGGGTGCAGATGCCGGACGTGCCCGCGGACAAGGCGCTGGGCTACTGGCCCGCGTTCTGGGCGCTCGGCTCGCCGTACAAGACCGACCTCTACAGCTGGCCCGGCGTCGGCGAGTTCGACCTGATGGAGAACGTCAACGCCGAGAACCGCGTGTACGGCGTGCTGCACTGCGATGTTTCCCCGGGCGGCGCCTGCAACGAGACCGACGGGCGGGTCGGCAGCCGGGAATGCCCGGACTCGACCTGCCAATCGGGCTTCCACACGTATTCCTTCGAGTGGGACCGCAGCACCGACGACGAGGAACTCCGCTGGTACGTCGACGGGCAGCAGTACCACTCGGTCAAGCAATCGGAGGTCGGCGACGCCGCCTGGCAGCGGATGACCTCGCACGACGGCTACTTCGTGCTGCTCAACGTCGCCATCGGCGGGCAGTTCCCGGACAAGAACTCCGGCATCACCACGCCCACCGACGCCACCGAGCCCGGCCACCCGATGAAGGTCGACTACGTGGCCGTCTACAACAAATGACCCACCCGTTTCCGAGTGAACGGACCGCTCGCCCGATCTATTGGGACCAACGGTCCGTTCGCTCAGAACGTTCAGCCCGGATCGGATGATGCCCGGGCATGTCGCCGAAGTGCTCGGACGAGCCCCCCGCGACGCGAGTTCGCCGGAAGTGAACGGACCGCTCGCCCAATCTATTGGGACCAACGGTCCGTTCGCTCAGAGCAGTTCGGCCGGAACAGTTCGGCCGGAACCGTTCGCTCGGGGAAGTCGAGTCAGACTTCGGCTTCGAGCATTTCCTGCGTGACGGCGGACTCGGTGTCCGGCAGGCCGAGTTCGCGGGCGCGCTTGTCGGCCATCGCCAGCAGCCTGCGGATCCGCCCGGCCACCGCGTCCTTGGTCATCGGCGGGTCCGCGAGCTGGCCCAGCTCCTCCAGCGATGCCTGCCGGTGCGCCAGCCGCAGCCTGCCCGCCACCAGCAGGTGATCCGGGGCGGTCGGCCCGAGCACGTCCAGCGCCCGCTGCACCCGCGCGGCCGCGGCCACCGCGGCGCGCGCCGAGCGGCGCAGGTTCGCGTCGTCGAAGTTCGCCAGCCGGTTCGCGGTGGCCCGCACCTCGCGGCGCATCCGCCGCTCCTCCCAGGACAGCACGCTGGAGTGCGCGCCGAGCTTGGTCAGCAGCGCGCCGATCGCGTCGCCGTCGCGGACCACCACCCGATCCGCGCCGCGCACCTCGCGGGAC
>NZ_JAFRFW010000587.1:0-3976 GCF_017434145.1 Saccharopolyspora sp.
AGCTGGCCGAGCTCAGCCAGGGCGCCCTGCCCGAGGACGTCGTAGACGACCTGGTGCGGCGTGCGAACGGCGGCACGATCCCGGACGAGGACGTTCCGGACGACCGGCCCGCCTGGCAGGAACGGATCACGCCGGGCCGCTTCGAGGGCCGGACCGTGATCGTCACCGGTGCCGGTTCCGGCATCGGCAGGGCCACCACGTCCCGGGTGGCCAGGGAAGGCGGGCGAGTGGTCGCGGTGGACATCTCCGCCGACCGGCTGGCCGAGATCGCCGAGCTGCCGGACGTGGTGACCGTGCAGGCCGACCTCACCGACCCCGGCCACACCGAGCGGATCCTGGAAGCCGCCGGCGAGCGGATCGACGGGCTGGCCAACGTCGCGGGCGTGGTCGACGACTTCAGCCCGATCCACGAAGTCTCCGACGAGGTCTGGGAGCGGATCTTCGCGATCAACGTGGACGGGGTGTTCCGGCTGACCCGCGCGGTCGTGCCCGCGATGCTCGCGGCCGGGAGCGGTTCGATCGTCAACGTCGCCTCCGAAGCCGCGCTGCGCGGATCGGCCGCGGGCGTCGCCTACACCGCCTCGAAGCACGCCGTCGTCGGCATCACGCGCAGTGCGGCGTTCATGTACGGGCCACAGGGAGTGCGGGTCAACGCGGTCGCGCCCGGTGGTGTCGCCACCGGCATCGGCGGCGGCATCGGCAGCGGCGAGATGTCCGAGTTCGGGCGGGGGCGCGTCCGCGATTTCGTGGCGCTGATGCCGTCGGTCGCCACCGCGCAGCAGCTCGCCGCCTCGATCAGCTTCCTGCTCAGCGATGACGGGGTGAACATCTCCGGGGCGGTGGTGCCGTCCGACGGCGGCTGGTCGGCGCAGTGACGTTCGGGTGCGGACGCTCGGGTGCGGCGACGTTCGGGCCCACCAACGTTCGGCTCGGCAACATGCGGGGCGCGGCGGCTCCCGGCCGTGCGCGGCCGGTGATCGCCTAGCCTGGCGGACATGCCCCGACCCGGTACCGCGCTGCCAGCGGCGATCCACGCGGCCGCGACCCGGTTGTTCCAGGAACGCGGATTCGCCGGGACCACCGTGCGGGAGATCGCGGCCGCGGCCGGTGCCGACCCGGCGCTGGTGATCCGCCACTTCGGCAGCAAGGAACTGCTGTTCCTGGAGACCATGCACCTGACGCTGGACGACGAGCCGCTGCTGGACGTGCCGCTGGAACAGCTCGGGGAGAAGTTCGTCGAGCTGCTGCTGGACCTGCAGCACGAGTCCGGCGGCGTGTTCGTGGCGCTGCTGCGCGGCAGCAACGAACCGCACATCGCCGACCGGCTCAAGGCCACCCACGAAGGCACGTTCGTCGAACCGCTGCGCGCCCGGTTGTCCGGGCCGGACGCGGACCTGCGCGCCCGGCTCGCGGGATCGCTGCTGGCGGGGCTGTTGTACGGGCTGCTGGTGGTCGGTGACGAGCGGCTGCTGGCCGCCGACCGCGGTGAGCTGGTGTCCCGGTACGGCGCCTTGCTGCAGGACCTGCTAACTCCGCGGGCCTGAGCGCTCAGGTCCGGGACCGCCGCGGGGATCGCTGGAACAGCACGAACATCCACAGCAGCGAAGGCACCAGCAGAACCGCTCCCACCGCCGAGGAGATCAGCGCCGCCAGCAGCACCGACGGGTTCGCCGCGGCCATCCGGATCGTGGTGTCCGGCAGCAGCACCAGCGGATATTGCGCGACCGCCCATCCCCACAGCAGTGCGGTGACCGCGAGCGCGGCCGCGACCCGGCAGGCCACGTAGCGCCGGATCAGCAGCAGCGCCAAGGAGGCCACCCCGGTCACGACCGAGACGATGATGATCGGCAGACCGGGCCCGATCAGCCCCCGGTAGAGCACCGGCGCGTCGGCGTGCAGCACGGCGATGCCCGCGAGCGCTACGACTCCGGTGACCGCCGCGGTCACCAGCGCCTTCGCGCGGAACGCGGTGGCGAGGTCGTCGGCGCCTTCGCGCACCGCGTCCGCGCACAGGTAGACCGCGGCCAGATACGCCGCGGCCGCGACCGCCAGCACCCCGCCCAGCATCGAGGTCGGGTTGATCCAGCTCGTGATGATGTCGCCCTGCGCGATGCCCAGCGACGCGCGCCCGGACGCGATCCCGCCGGCGACGGTGCCCAGGAAGAACGGCGTGAGCACCGACGAGAGCGCGAACACGGAGCCGTAGGCGCGCCGCTGCGCGGTCGCGGTGCTGGCCTTGCGGAACGCGAAGGCGGAACCGCGCGCGATGATGCCCAGCGCCACCAGCGTCAACGGGATGTACATGGTGGACGAGACGGAGGCGAACACGGCGGGGAACCCACTCCAGCAGAGCACGATCACGAAGATCAGCCACACGTGGTTGGCCTCCCACACCGGACCGATCGAGTGGTCGATCAGCTCCCGCTGCCGGGAGCCGTACCGGCTCCGGCCGGTCAGCAGCGCCCACCAGCCCGCGCCGAAGTCGGCGCCACCGAGCAGGACGTAGGCGGTCAGCGCCACCCACATCGTCCCGATCAGCAGGTTCGCGAGGATCATGGCGCGTCCGAGTCCTGGCCGAGCGGCACCTTCGCCAGCCTGCGCAGCACGTACACGCTGGTGATCGTGAGCACCAGGTAGACCGCCAGCACCGCCAGCAGCCCCACCACGAGACCCGGCACCGGCGAAACGGCGTCCTCGGTGCGCATGTGGCCCCACACGATCCACGGCTGCCTGCCGACCTCGGTGGTGATCCACCCGGATTCCACCGCGATCGGGGCGGCCACCCCGGCGAGGGCCGCGCCCGCGAAGAACCAGCTCGAACGCGGCAGGTTCCGGCGCCGCCACCACGTGATCGCGAACCAGACCCCGAGCGCCAGCAGCGCGAACCCGATCGCCACCATGATCTGGAACGACCAGTGCACGATGTTGACCGGCGGGCGGTCGGCCGCTGGGAACTCCGCGAGCCCGATGATCGTGGCGCCCGGATCCCAGTGCGCCAGCAGCGACAGCCCGTCGGGGATCTCCAGCGCGTAGTGCATCTCGCCGTCGCGGTAGACCCCGCCGACGTGCAGCGGGACTCCGCTGGCCGTGCGGTACACGCCCTCGATCGCGGCGAGCTTCGCGGGCTGGTTCGTCGCGAGGAACTTCGCCGCCCAGTCACCGACTCCGATCTGCACCGGGGCGAGCACGGCGCCCACGGTGAACGGCAGCCGGAAACCCAGCCGGTGGTAGCGGTCGTTGCGGCCGCGCAGGATCGCCACCGCGTAGACGGCGGCCATGCCGAAACCCGCCACCATGAACGCGGCGATGATCATGTGCACGGTCTGCGGCCAGGCGGCCGGGTTGAACATCGCCGCCCACGGGTCGACCTGCACGACCCGGCCGTCGTCGACGTCGAACCCGCGCGGCTGGTTCATCCAGGCGTTCGCGGTGACCACGAAGAACGCCGAGGCGACCCCGGCGATGCAGATCGGGACGGCGGTGAGCATGTGCACGCGGGGCGGCAACCGGTCCCACGCGTACAGGTAGATCCCGAGGAAGATCGCCTCGATGAAGAACGCGAAGCCCTCGAGGGTGAACGGCAGCCCGATGACTTCGCCGTAGGTGTACATCATCCCCGGCCACAGCAACCCCATCTCGAAGCTCAGGATGGTGCCGGAGACCGCTCCCACGGCGAACAGCACACCCATCGCCCTGGCCCACCGGTGCGCGAGCAGGCGGTAGGTGGGGTCGTCGTAGCGGTGACCGCGCCATTCGGCGATGAGCGTGATCGCGGGCATCCCCACCCCGAAGCAGGCGATCACGATGTGCCAGCCGAGCGAGAACCCCATCTGCGTGCGGGCCGCGGCCAGATCGGCGCCGGCACGGTACATCCTCCCATGGAATGCTTCAGCGAAGCGATATTGGCATACGCGCGCAAGCTGGGCTTCAGAGGATAGGAAAATGCCGGGAATCGTAATTGCGCTGGGGGGTAACG
>NZ_JAFRFW010000064.1:0-4198 GCF_017434145.1 Saccharopolyspora sp.
CCCGCCGCCGACGACCAGCACGTCCTGCCCGGCGTGCACGGCCAGCTCCGGGACGAAGTGCACCACGCCGCGGCCCAGCCAATCGCCACCCGCGGGAAGCGGGCGCGGGGTGAACTCCCCGATCCCAGCGGTGATCAGCACCGCGCGGGCGCGCACCTGCTCCGCACCTGCCGACACGACGACGGAACCGTCCTCATCGGACAGTTCGGTCGCGTCCCGCCCCAGCAGGTAGCGCGGCTGGTATTGAGCGGCCTGCTCGACCAGCGCGGTGACCAGGTCGCGGCCGCGCACCGCGGGGAAACCGGCCACATCGAAGATCATCTTTTCCGGGTACATCGCGGTGACCTGCCCGCCGGGTTCCGGCAGCGAATCGACCAGCGCCACCGACAGATCCCGGAAACCCGCGTAGTAGGCCGCGTACAGACCGGTCGGCCCGGCCCCCACGACGAGCAGATCGACTTCCAACGGCTCGGCCATGCCCACTCCCCGGCAGTGCAACGTGGATCACAGCCGAGCCTCGACCCGTTCCGCTGCGCGCGGGCCGTTCCACGCCCGCGGCGACGACCTTGGTCACCTATATCGGTCCAGCTCGGCGCGTCCGGCCAGGTGACCGGCTCGGCGTGGGGCGACCCATACTGACCACCGCGGCCCTGGCGGTGGACACTTCCTGCATGGCTGAACAGGACTACCGGATCGAACACGACACGATGGGTGAGGTCAAAGTGCCCGCCGCGGCCCTCTACCGCGCGCAAACGCAGCGCGCGGTGGAGAACTTCCCGATCTCCGGGAGCGGGCTGGAGCGGTCCCAGGTCCGCGCGCTCGGGCTGCTCAAGGCCGCGGCCGCCCGGGTCAACGGCAAGCTCGGCATCCTCGAGGCCGACATGGCCGAGGCGATCGCCGCCGCGGCCGACCAGGTCGCCGAGGGCGAGCACGACGCGCACTTCCCGATCGACGTGTTCCAGACCGGCTCCGGCACGTCGTCGAACATGAACGCCAACGAGGTCATCGCGACCCTGGCCACCCGCTCGCTGGGCCGCGACGTGCACCCGAACGACCACGTCAACGCCTCGCAGTCGTCCAACGACACGTTCCCGACCACGATCCACGTCGCGGCCACCGAGGCCGTGCTCGCCGAGGTCGTCCCGGCGCTGGAGCACCTGGCCGCGGGCATCGAGCAGCGCGCCGCCGACTGGGCCGAGGTCGTGAAGTCCGGGCGCACGCACCTGATGGACGCGGTGCCGATCACGCTCGGCCAGGAAGCGGGCGCATGGGCATCGCAGGTGCGCTTCGGCGTGGAACGGCTCAAGGCCGGGCTGGACCGGCTGGGCGAGCTGCCCATCGGCGGGACCGCCGTCGGTTCCGGGCTCAACGCGCCGGAGGGCTTCGGCAAGGCGGTCTCCGAGGAGCTCGCGCGGGTGACCGGCCTGCCGCTGACCGAGGCCCGCGACCACTTCGAGGCGCAGGCCAGCCAGGACGGCGTGGTGGAGACCTCGGGCAACCTGCGCACCGTCGCGGTCAGCCTGAACAAGATCGCCAACGATCTGCGCTGGCTGGGCTCCGGCCCGCGCACCGGCCTGGCCGAGCTGGCGCTGCCGGACCTGCAGCCCGGCTCCTCGATCATGCCGGGCAAGGTGAACCCGGTGATCCCGGAGGCCACGCTGCAGGTCGTCGCGCAGGTCATCGGCAACGACGCGGCGGTCTCCTTCGCAGGTGCGCAGGGCAACTTCCAGCTGAACGTGAACCTGCCGGTGATCGCGCGCAACGTGCTGGAGTCGGCGCGGCTGCTGGCGGCGGTTTCCCGGCTGCTGGCGGACAAGGTCTTCGCCGGGGTGGAGGCGAACGCCGACCGCGCCCGCGAGTACGCCGAGGGTTCGCCGTCGATCGTGACGCCGCTGAACCGCTACATCGGCTACGAGGAGGCGGCTTCGGTCGCGAAGCAGGCGCTCAAGGAGCGCAAGACGATCCGCGAGGTCGTGCTGGAACGCGGGCACGTCGACTCCGGCAAGCTGACGCTGGAGCAGTTGGACACCGCGCTGGACGTGCTCGGGATGGCCCAGGCCAAGTGAGGCGGGCCGGGTCGTGGCCGTGCGCCTCGCGGTGAGGCGCACGGCCGGCCCGGAACACCCCCATTCGTTCCGGATGAACGCTGGGACGTGCCGCAACGCCGCCGCGGTTCCACAGTGGCCGGCCGGTGGCAGCGCGCTGTCGGGGTTCGCGCGCACCATGGGCGCATGATTTCGCTCGCCGCGGTCGTGGCCGCGTCCGCCGAAGTCGCGGCCACCCGGTCCCGGAAGTCGAAGGTGGCCGCGATCGCCGGTCTGCTCACCGAGCTGACGGCCGCCGAGATCCGGCCGGCCACCGCGCTGCTCGCGGGCGAGCTGCCCGGCGGACGCGCGGGCGTGGGCTGGTCGACGCTGTCCGAACTGGACGTGGCGCCCGCGGCGGAGTCCTCGCTGAGCGTCCTGGAGGTGGATGCGGCGATCGGCGAGCTGCGCGGGATCACCGGCTCCGGTTCGGGTCGTCGGCGGGTGGCCGCGCTGACCGAGCTGCTCGGCCGCGCCACCGCCGCCGAACAGGGGTTCCTGATCCGGCTGCTCGGCGGCGAACTGCGCCAGGGCGCGCTGGAAGGCGTCATGGTGGAGGCCGTCGCCGAAGCGGCCGAGGTGCCCGGGGAGGCGGTGCGCCGCGCGTTCATGCTCTCCGGGCGGCTGCCCGCCACCGCGGAAGCGGCGCTGACCGGCGGCGCGGCTGCGCTCGCGGAGTTCCGGCTGGAGGTGGGCAGGCCGTTGCGGCCGATGCTCGCCTCCCCCGCCGAAACCTTGGCGGAAACGCTGGGCGAACTCGGCGAGTGCAGCGTCGAGTACAAAATGGACGGTGCGCGGATCCAGGTGCACCGCGCTGCCGACGAGGTGCACGTCTACACCCGCACGCTGCGGGAGATCACCGGTCAGGTGCCCGAACTGGTGGCCTTGGTACGCGGGCTGGACTGCGAATCGGTGGTGCTGGACGGGGAAACGCTCGCGCTCACCGACTCCGGCAGGCCCCGCCCGTTCCAGGAGACGATGGCCCGGTTCGGCGCGCAGAGCCCGCGCGACGAGGTGCTGCGGCCCTACTTCTTCGACTGCCTGCACTTGGACGGCACCGACCTGGTGGACGAGCCGCTGCGCCGGCGGCTGGACGCGCTGCACCACGTCGCGGCCGGGCACCGCATCCCGGGAGTGCGGGCCGGCGCGGATTCCGAGCAGGCCGCGACGCTGCTCGACGAATCGCTCGACGCCGGGCACGAGGGCGTGGTCGTCAAAGCCCTGGATTCGGTGTACGCGGCGGGGCGGCGCGGCCGGACCTGGCGCAAGATCAAGCCGTCGCACACGCTGGATCTCGTGGTGCTGGCCGCGGAATGGGGCCACGGCCGCCGCAGCGGCCACCTGTCGAACCTGCACCTGGGCGCCCGCGACCCGGACGGCGGGCCGCCGATCATGGTGGGCAAGACGTTCAAAGGACTCACCGACGAGCTGCTCGCCTGGCAGACCAGTGAATTCCCCAGGCACGAGACGCACCGCGACGACTGGACGGTGCACCTGGCGCCGGAACTGGTCGTGGAGATCGAGCTGGACGGCGTGCAGCTCAGCACCCGCTACCCGGGCGGAGTGGCGCTGCGGTTCGCGCGGGTGCTGCGCTACCGCCCGGACAAGGACGCCGCCTCCGCCGACACCGTCGAAGCCGTGCGGGCCATGCTCCCGGGCGGAGCCACGCCGGATGCGAAACTGGAGGTATGAGCACACCCAGCGACGACGACATCCCCGCCGAGGCTGCCGAGGAACTCGCCGACGAGCAGGTCGGCTCGATCGACATCGGCTCCGGCAGCATCGACCCGCGGGACTTCCAGGTCCGCGCCTCCGCCGCCGATGCCGAGTTCTACGTCGCGCTGCTGCTCATCGAGATCAGCGCGGAGAGCGCCGCCGAGCCGCAGCTGTACGAGGAATCCTTCGTGCTGGTCAAGGCCGAGTCCGCCGCGGAGGCGAAGGAGAAGGCCACCGACTACGGCAAGCAGCAGGCGACCAGCTACCACAACGAGGACGGCGAGCTGATCACCTGGAAGTTCAAGGAGATCGTCGAGGTCAAGCAGGTCGAGGACGCCACCTTCGACGACGGCTCCGAGCTCTACAGCCGGTTCTTCCGCAACTACGCGGCCTACCGG
>NZ_JAFRFW010000588.1:0-9900 GCF_017434145.1 Saccharopolyspora sp.
CGCGGCGGCCGCCGGTGAACCGGACGAGGACGTCGCCGCGCTGAGGGAGAGCACCGCCGAGCGGGCCCGCCGCCGCGGCGGTTACGTGGCCGCCGCGACCGCGCTGGAACGCGCCGCCGACCTCAGCCCGGACCGCGGCGAGCGCGCCCGCCGACGGGTGCTGGCGGCGAACTCCGCGCTGTTGACCGCCCAAGCCGGTTGGGTCGAAGACCTGGCGGCGCGGGTCGTGGAACTGACCGACGACCCGGAACTGCTGGCGTCGGCCGAACTCCGCGCCGGGCAGGCGCTGACCGTCACCACTCGTCACGATGCCGCGTTCGCACAGCTGTCGCGCACCGCGAGCGCGTTGGCGCAGCGAGATCCGGACACCGCGCTGAGCGTGCTGGCCACCGCCGCCGTGGTCGGTTACTACTCGGCGGAACCCGGCCACAACGATCGGGTGCTGGCCGCGCTCCCGGAGATCCCCGGTCCGCATGATCCGGTGACCAGGGCGTGGGTGCTCGCGGTGGCGGACCCCGCGGGCAGCAGGGACGAAGTGCTCCCGCAGCTGCCCGACCTGGCCGCCGCCGAATCCGGCCCGGGCCGGGCGATCGCGGTGGCGACGATCGCCTGGCTGCTCGACGAGACGTCAGTCGCGGTGCGGCTGTTCGAGCAGGCTTTCGACCGGTGGCGGGTGCGCGGGCCGCTACCGGAAGGGCTCGGCTGCGCCCAGGGATGGGCGCTGTTCGAGTCCGGCGCCTGGGCGCGGACCAGGGTGGTCGCCGCCGAGTCGGTCAGCAGCGGAGCCCGCGCGGAACTGCCGCACGTCGTCGCCGGGGCCAAGACGATGGATGGGGCCGTGCTTGCGTTGCAGGGCCAAGCGGGCCCGGCCCGGGAACTCGGCACCGCAGCACTGTCCATGGTGGACCCGGCTAGTAGCCGGATGGTGGCCGTTCGCGCCAGGTACGTGCTGGGCATCGCCGCCGCCTCCGAAGGCGACCACGCGACGGCCTACGCGCAGCTGCGCCGGGCGTTCACCCCCGATGGCGACTTCCTGCACTACCACCAGTCCGCCGCGGCGCTGCCGGAGCTGGCGGCGGCCGCGGCGCGGCTCGGGGAACCGCACGACGCGGAGTGCATCGTGCTGCGCGCGGCGGGGAGGCTGGGCGACGACGCATCACCGCGGCTGCGCGCGCTGGTCGAGCACGCCCGCGCGTTGCTGTCCGCCGAACCGGAACGGCACTTCACCGCCGCCCTCGCCGATCCGCGCACCGAGCAGTGGCCGTTCGAACGGGCACGAACCTTGTTGCACCAGGCCGAATGGCTGCGCCGAGCCCGACGCATCGCCGAAGCGCGCGCACCGCTCTCGGCGGCGCTGGAGACGTTCCGCAGGCTCGGCGCCCACCCGTGGGTGGCCAGGGCCGAAGCGGAGCTGCGGGCGGCCGGAGCGGCCGAGCCCCGCGAGGAGCACGCCGCACCCGACGCGCTGGCCGAGCTGAGCCCGCAACAGCAGGAGATCATCCGGCTCGCCGCCAGGGGCTTCACCAACCGCCAGATCGGGGACCGGATGTTCCTGTCACCGCGCACGGTGGGATCGCACCTGTACCGCTCGTTCCCGAAGCTCGGCGTCAGCACCCGCAACCAGCTGCGCGACCTGTTGCAGAGCGCTCGGTGACCGGCTCGGCACTCGTTGCTCAGCAGGTCGGCTTGCTCGCGGCCCGGTGCGACTGCGATCGCCGACGTGGTCACCTGCTCGCCGAGCCCCGAAGCGCAGCCCGGCAGTTCCGGTAGACGCGCCGCACCCGCGATCGTCCCGGTGCGGGGTCTCCCCGGACGACACGGTCACCTCCGAATCGCGGTACCCGGCACCGGGCGAACCGGGCAGACTCCGATCACGACGGGCGATCTTGTCCGCGATGGGGAGGACGAGCGTGATCAGGACACCTGCGCTGCTGCTCGGCGGACTGCTGGCCGCCGCGATGCTGCCCACCGCGACGCCCGCCGATGCCGCGCAACCCGCGCCCGGCGCTGCGGAGCCCACGCCCGAAACCGCCCGACCGACGCCCGAGGCGACCGGAACGCCGCTGTCACCGGACAGCGGCCTCTACCCCACGTCGGTCCGGTTGGCGCACGCGGGCGAGGACAACGGCGCGGTGCTGACCGGAACCGTCAGCTTCGGCGCGGACGGCGGCTCCGCCCGCTTCTACGAGAGCACCGACGAAGGCGCGACGTTCGACGAGGTCGGCCGGATCACCGACCCGGCCTTCGCGGGCGGCTTGTGCTGCGGCAGCATGCTCGAACTCCCCCGCCAGGTCGGCGATCTGCCGGAAGGCACGCTGCTGTGGACCGCGAGCGTCGGCGCCAACCCCGAAGACCGGCGGATGTCGCTGCCGGTGTGGCAGAGCCAGGACCGGGGGCGGACCTGGTCGTACTTGTCGACCTGCGCGACCGCGCCGGGCACCGGAGGCCATTGGGAGCCGGAGCTGTTCGTCGACGACGCGGGCGCGCTGGGCTGCTACTTCGCCGACGAGAACGACCCGGAGCACAGCCAGAAGTTGCAGCGCGCGGTCTCGACCGACGGTGTGAACTGGGCCGCCCCGGAACCCGTCGTGGAACTGGCGGATCCGGCGCTGCGTCCCGGGATGCCGGTGGTCCGACGGCTGCCGGACGGTCGCGCCTACCTGTCCTACGAGATCTGCGGCGCCGAGGGCCCGCACATCTGCGCCGCGCACTTCCGGCTCTCCGACGACGGGGCGGACTGGGGCGATCCCGCCGCGCAGGACCCGCTGCTCACCTTGGGCGACGGCCGGTATTTCGCACACGCGCCGAAGATCACCGTCATCGACGACGGGACCTCGGACGGGAGACTGATCACGGTGGGCCAGGAGTTGCGCAACGCCGACGGAACGGTCGCCGAAGGCAACGGCGCAACGCTGTTCGCCAGCGACGAGCCCGGCGCCAACGACAACGTGGCACTGCCCGCTCCGGTCGAAGTACCGGGCGCGCGCGACGAACCCTGCCCGAACTACAGCTCGTCGCTGGCTCCACTGGCCGATTCCGGCCGGATCCTCGAAGTCGCCACCGACTACGACGAGAACGGAACTTGCCGCGCCTACTTCGCCACCGGAGACCTGACCGGCTAAGCGGGCTGGCCCGTCCGCGCCTACTTCACGGGGCCAACTGTCCGAGGCTCCGCCGACCGACCCGCCGAGCGAAGTTCGTTCCACAACGGCGTTCGGCGAGGAACATCGGCAGGCACGGTCATGTCCGCAGCGCAGCGGAAAGCCCGGTTAAGCTCGCAGGTCATGGAAGATCCGGATGAACTCCTCAGCCGCGTACTTGACTTCGCGCAGGCCCATTCCGGGATCGAAGCCGTTGTACAGACCGGTTCGCGGGCCCGCGGCGATCGTGTGGACGCGCTCTCGGATCTCGACATCGAACTCATCGGCCCAGCCGCAGTGGAACTCGTGGGCGATGACGAATGGCCCGGAACCATCGCAGACGTGCTGATCAGCGTCCACCTTGCCAACGAAGGCCCGGACGCCCCCGACTGGCCGACCTACCTGGTCGTCTTCACCTACGGGCGCAAGATTGATTTCACGCTCGCGGGAACCGAACGCATCGAGCGCATGACTAGGTACGGCTTGGACGGCCTCTACCAACGCGGCTATCTCGTGCGCCTTGACAAGACCGGCGTCACACGGGGACTTCCCGCTTCCTCCATGACTCCGCCGGAGCGGTCGCTTCCGGACTCCGAGAAGTTCGCGATGAACCAACGGGAATTCTGGTTCGAGGCCACTCAGGTACCGATCTACCTCGCGCGCGGAGACCTGTGGCCGGCCGGTCTCCGCGAGGCGGAGATGCGCTCACTTCTGCTCACGATGCTGGAGTGGAACGTCCTCGCCCGCTCGCACCACGCTGTCGACGTCTGGCACGACGGCCACCACCTCGACGAATGGCTTCCTGAACGCTACCGAGAGCGAATCGCCACCACCCACACCCGTTACGACGCGACGGACATGCTGGGCGGCCTGCGATCGCTGGTCGACCTCTACGCCGACGTTGCCGCGGAGACCAGCAGGCTCGTGCCCGCCGAACTGCTCGATCTCCGCACCCGCGTCCACGCCCACATCACCGCCGTCATGAACGAAACGTGACCTCGAAGCGCACGATTGCTTCGTTGCACGGTTCGATGTAGGTGGTCGCGTGCACGGCTGCTCGCCGTGGACGGTTCACTCACCGGTTTGCTGCGCGATCTGGATCAGGTTGCCGCAGGTGTCGTCGAGCACGGCGGTGGTCACCGGGCCCATGTCGGTGGGTTCTTGGGTGAAGCGCACGCCGAGGTCGCGCAGCCGCTCGTACTCGGCGTCGACGTCGTCGACGGCGAACGAGGTCCACGAGATGCCGTCGGCGACGAGCGCCTCCTTGAACGGCCCGGCCGCGGGGTGGCCGCTGGGTTCGAGCACCAGCTCGGTGCCGTCCGGGTCCTGCGGGGACACCACGGTCAGCCACCGCGGCCCGCCCATCGGGATGTCGTGCTTCTGCTGGAAACCCAGCACCTCGGTGTAGAACCGCCGCGCCTTCTCCTGGTCGTCGACGAGCACGCTCGCGAGGTTGATTCGCATGTCGATCCCTCTTCTCGTTCGTTGCCGGGGCACAGCAGACCTCAACGCACATCCTCGTCGTCCGCCACTCCGTGCAACCGGCCCAGGACCCAGCTTTCGACATCGGCGACGTGGCGGGTCGCGGCGACGAACGCCGCCATGCTGTCCCGGTCCTGCAATGCGCGGTAGATGTCGTTGTGCTGCTGGTGAGTGCGGGTGAGCACGTCGTCCTTGACCAGCGCTCGCCAGATCCGCGCGCGGGCGGTGCGCTGCGCGACGGTTCCGGCCAGCGACTGCAGCGTGCGGTTGCCCGCGGCGGCGACGATGTCCGAGTGGAACGCCAAGTCCTCGGCGACCAGCTCCTGCGGGTCGCGCAGCGTGCGCATCCGTTCGATCCGGTCACCCAGTTCCGCCAGCTGCGCCTCGTCGATGCGGGTGGCGGCCAGCGAGGTGGCGCCCGGCTCCACCACCCGGCGGCACTCGAACAGCTCCCGCAAGCCGGTGTCGTGCGAAAGCTGCAGGAACCGGCCGATCGCGTCGACCACCCGGTCCGGGCGCAGATCGGTGACGAAGGTGCCCGCGCCGTGCCGGACCTCCAGCACGCCTGCCATCGTCAGCGCGCGCACCGCCTCGCGCAGCGACAGCCGGGAAAGCTCCAGGTCGCTCGCCAGCGCGGCCTCCGGCGGGAGCTTCTGGCCGGGTGCGAACTCGCCGGACTCGATGCGGCGCTTGATCCGGTCGATCGCCTCGTCGACGACGCTGCTGCCGACGGTTTCCGGGCTGGACATGCCGGCCATCTTCGCGCCCCGCCCGGGAGTCAGGCCCACTCGGGGCCGTCGGGATAGCTGAACCGCCGCAGCGAGTCCCGGTGGATCTGCGAGCTGTACCCGGGACGTTCCGGCGGCAGGTAGTGGCCGTCGCGCAGCCGCACCGGATCCACGAAGTGCTCATGCAGGTGGTCGACGTACTCCACCACCCGGTCTTCCAGATTCCCGCTCACCGCAACGTAATCGAAGATCGACAGGTGCTGCACCAGCTCGCACAAACCAACTCCCCCGGCGTGCGGGCAGATCGGCACGCCGCGGGCGGCCGCGAGCAGGATGACCGCGACGGCCTCGTTCACCCCAGCCAGGCGGCAGGCGTCGATCTGGCAGATGCCGAGCGCTTCGGCCTGCAGGAACTGCTTGAACATCACCGCGTTGTGCCCGTGCTCGCCGGTGGCGACGTGCGTGGGGGCGATGGCGCGCTGGATCGCGGCGTGCCCGAGCACGTCGTCCGGGCTGGTCGGTTCCTCGAACCAGTGGATGTCGAACTCGGCGAGCCCGCGGTGCCAGTCGATCGCCTCCTGCACCCCGAGGGTCTGGTTCGCGTCGATCATCAACCGCCGGTCCGGGCCGAGCACTTCCCGCGCGATGCGGCAGCGCCGCTGGTCGTCGGCCAGGTTCGCGCCGACCTTGAGCTTCACCGACTCCCACCCGGCGGCGACGGCCTGTTGGCACAGCCTGCGCAGCTTCTCGTCGTCGTAGCCGAGCCAGCCCGCGCTGGTGGTGTAAGCCGGGTAGCCGTCGCGGCGGATCTCGGATTCCCTTGCGGCGCGGCCGGATTCGGCGCGCTGCAGCATCTCCAGCGCGGCCTGCGGGCTGAGTTCGTCGCGCAGGTAGCGCCAGTCCACCAGGTCCACGATCTGCTGCGGCGACATGTCGGCCAGCAGCTTCCACACCGGTTTGCCCGCCAGCTTCGCGGCCAGGTCCCACCCGGCGTTGACGACCGCCGCGGTGGCCAGGTGCAGCACGCCCTTGTCCGGGCCGAGCCAGCGCAGCTGGCTGTCCGCGGCCAGGTGCCTGGCGAATCCGCCCAGGTCGTCGGCGATGTCGGACAGCGCCATGCCGCGGACGCGCTCGGCCACCTGCCGCGCGGCGGTGACGACCAGGTCGGTGCCGCGGCCGATGGTGAAGGTGAACCCGTGCGCCTCCGGCACGTCCGGGTCGTCGGTGTGCAGCACGACGTAGGCGGCCGAGTAGTCCGGCGCCGGGTTCATCGCGTCGGACCCGTCGAGCTCCCGCGAGGTGGGGAACCGCAGATCGACGGTCTCGACATCGACGATGCGCGCGGTCATCGGCTCGCTCCCTGCATCCGGTTGCCGGTACGCCGGCAAACTCATCAGATCTCTTGACCGGAATCAAGACCGCGAACCCTTGAAAACGCGATCCGGATCACCATACTGTCTGCGCGCTCCATCAACGCTTGAACCCTTCACGCCCAGCGCAGCACTAGCCGTGGAACCGGAGTGAACGGCTTGTTCGTCCCAATAGATTGGACGAACGGTCCGTTCGCTCGCAGGAGCCCGGGAGCGGCGGCGCGCGAGGTGCCACTGCCCAGCCACTCACCCGGACCGAAGTCATCTGAGCATTCGCACTCGTCTGCAACGACGCAGGAGGTCGTAGTGCGCACGTCGTCCGCCGAGGCCGTTCGCCGCAAGGTCTCCCGGCGCCTGCTGCCCACGCTGTTCGTGATGTTCGTACTGTCCTTTTTGGACCGCACGAACGTTTCGCTGGTCAAGGAGCACCTGGAGGTCGATCTGGGCATCGGCGCCGCCGCCTACGGGTTCGGCGCCGGGGTGTTCTTCATCGGCTACGCGGTGCTCGGCGTGCCGTCGAACCTGGTGCTGCACCGCTTCGGCGCGCGCCGCTGGCTGGCGCTGATCATGCTGGTGTGGGGTGTGCTGTCGTGCGCGATGGCGCTGGTGACCGGGCCGGTGAGCTTCTACGTGCTGCGGCTGCTGCTCGGCGCGGCCGAGGCCGGGTTCTTCCCCGGCGTGATCCTCTACATCACCTACTGGTTCCCGGCGCGGGAACGCGGCCGGGCGACCGGACTTTTCCAGTCGGCGGTCGCGATCGCCAGCATCATCGGCAATCCGCTCGGTGGTTACCTGCTGGGCCTGCACGGCGCGGGCGGGATCGCCGGGTGGCAGTGGATGTTCCTGCTGGAGGGCGTGCCGACCGCGTTGCTGGCGCTGGCGGTGCCGTGGCTGCTGACCGACCGGCCCGCCGACGCGAAATGGCTCAGCGAAGCCGAACGCGAGCAGCTCACCGCACGCATCGCGGCCGACGAACCACCGGAATCGGCCGCGCCGCCGAAGCGGGCCGGTGAGGTCGTGCGGGATACGCGCGTGCTGCGGCTGATGTTCATCTACTTCGCGATCCAGATCGGGCTCTACGGCGTGACGTTCTGGCTGCCCGCGCTGGTGCGCCGCATCGGCGGGCTCGGCGATTTGGGCACCGGGTTCGTCTCCGCGCTGCCGTGGCTGTTCGCGCTGGCGGGTGTGCTGGTGCTGCCGTGGTGGTCGGACCGGACCGGGAATCGGCGCGGGCCGCTGGGACTCGCGTTGGCGATGACCGTGGTCGGGCTGGTCGGCGCGGTGCTGTTGCCGCCGGTGGCCGCGGTGGGCGCGCTGTGCGTGGCCGCTTTCGGTTTTCTGGGTTCGCAGCCGGTGTTCTGGACGGTTCCGCCGACGATCCTCACCGGAGCTCAGGGCGCGGGCACGATCGCGTTGATCTCCGGGCTGGGCAACGTGGGCGGATTCGTCGGGCCGTACGTCATGGGGGTCACCGAGAGCACCACCGGTTCCGGAACGGCCGGGTTGTACGTGATCGCAGCCGTCGTCGCGGCCGGGATCGTCACCACGTTCTCGTTGCGGTGGCTGACCGAAAGCACCACCGAACCGTCCACATCAGACCTCGAAGTCGCCTGACAGGAGGACCGATGCACATCGTGCGCTACGCCGATCGCCACAATGAAATCCACATCGGACTGATGGAAGGCGAATCGGTGCGCCGGTTCCCCGGCGTGCGGCGAATCGCCGACCTGCTGCGGCTGTCCACCGCCGAACTCCGCGCGATGGAGCCGGCGGCCGAACCGGCGGGTGCGGTGCGGCTGCTGCCGCCGGTCGACGGGCACACCGAGATCTGGGCCGCCGGCGTCACCTACGAGCGCTCCAAGCAGGCGCGGATGGAGGAAAGCAGCGAGCAGTCCGTCTACGACCGGGTCTACCTCGCCGAACGACCGGAACTGTTCTTCAAGGCGCAGCCCTGGCGAGTGGTCACCGACGGCGAGGCGATCGGAGTGCGCGCCGACTCACCGCTGAACGTGCCCGAACCGGAGCTGGCGGTGTTCGCCAACTCCGCAGGGGAGATCGTCGGCTACGGCGTGTGCAACGACGTCAGCTCGCGCTCCATCGAGGGCGAGAACCCGCTTTACCTGCCACAGGCCAAGGTTTACGCGGGCAGCTGCGCGCTGGCACCCGGCATCCGGCCCGCGTGGGAGGTCGACCCGGCCGGCCTGGAGATCAGCCTGGAGGTGTTCCGCGCCGACGAATCCTGCTTCGAGGGAAAGGTGCACACCTCCGCGCTGCACCGCGGCTGCGAAGTGCTGGTCGAGCACCTGTTCCGCGGGCAGCCGTTCCCGCACGGCGCGGTGCTGGCCACCGGAACCGGCATCGTGCCCGAGATGGACTTCAACCTGCGCCGCGGAGACGTCGTGCGGATCGGCATCAGCGAGGTCGGCAGCCTCACCAACCAGGTCACCGACGTGCGGACCGAACTGGACTGGCTCGCGGGCACGCTCGACGCACCGCACGCACGGCAATCCGTGGTGTGACGGGCTCACCGCGGCAAGAACTCGGCCAGCCCGAACACCTCGAACAGCCGCCGCTGCGGCTCGGTCAGCTCGGTCAGCAACCGCCTGGTGCGCGGGCGCCCGCCGGTGGACGGGTAGCGCAGCACCACCTCGCGGATGCCGCCGAGCTGCTCGAACAGCTCCCGCACGGACAGGTCGAGACCGGCCCGCTCGGCCTCGTGGCGCATCACGTGCAGCACCGTCACGGCCAGCACCGAGATCATCCGCTGCACCTCGGCGGGTTCGGCGGGTCCTTCGGCGAGCCGGGCGAAGGTGGATTCCAGGTGGTAGCGGGCGCGGTAGGCGGTGACCAGCTCGGCCACCGGCCAGCCGTCCCGGTCGGTGACCAGCAGCTGCTTGCCGAAGAACTCCTCGGCGACCCGCGCGCGGGCGGCTTCGTCGACGTGCCAGCGCAGCCGCATCGGATTCGCCTCCAGCGAGGTGACCAGCACCCGTTCCACCCAGCGCACGCGGGTGATCCGGGCGACCTCGGCGAGCGCTTGGTCTCGCGAGTGCCGGTAGGTGCCCGCGGCCAGCGCCTCGGCCAGGCCGTCGAGGCGCCGCGCCGCCTGGTTCAACGCCTGCGCGAAACCGCGCGCCTGCGCGGCGTGCAGGGTTTCGGAGTGGGTGAGCACCACCCGCC
>NZ_JAFRFW010000589.1:0-5827 GCF_017434145.1 Saccharopolyspora sp.
GACGCCCACCTCACCGGCGCCTCCGACCTGCCCGCGCCGGTGCACCCGACGGCCCTGCCGTTGGCGACGGTGTGAGTCCTCACCGCATGTTCCGCGCTGCCCACTCCGCGAACCCGGTGGTGGGCAGGCCGAGTTCCCGCACCCGTTCCGGCCGGGCGTCGGCGTCGAAGACGTTCGACATCTCGTGCGCGGCGTAGAAGTCCGGCAGGCGCCGATGTCGGACACCGCGATCAGCGACAGCCACGCCGCCGAACCGGCGGCCGAGGCCGATCGGCTGCTGACCATCGTCATCGACGGCATCCGCACGTGAGGCAGCCGCGTGCCGACCGCGGCCGCGGATCCACCGCACCGGCGAACCCTCCGGCCCTCGTTGCCGGTCTGCGGGTGTTGCTCCCTTTTCGGGTGACTCGCCGACTGCGTCTGATCATCTCCGCACGAATCGTCGGTGCGGCCTGGCACCATGGCTTCGCGGACGGAAGGGGGCAGCGGTGGCGAACGCGAAGGATGTGGCCGCGTACATCTTGCACCGGCGCGGCCCGATGACGGCGATGAAGCTGCAAAAGCTCGTCTACTACAGCCAAGCGTGGCATCTGGTGTGGGACGAACGGCCGTTGTTCGACGAGCCGGTGCAGGCGTGGGCGAACGGCCCGGTGGTGCCGGACCTGTACGCGGCGCATCGCGGCCGGTTCCGGCTCACCAGGGACGAGCCTCTCGGCGGTGATCGGGACGCGCTGAGCGAAGGGGAGCGGGAAACGGTGGAAGCCGTGCTCGATGCCTACGGGGACAAGACGGCGCACTGGCTCAGCGAACTCTCCCACCGCGAAGCGCCGTGGCGCGACGCCCGCGCGGGGATCGAGGACGGCCACCGCGGCAGCGCGACGATCGAAAAGGCCGCGATGCACGAGTTCTACGACGGTCTGACGAGCGCCGACGCGAACGCGGAAGACGTGTGAGCAAGAAGGTCCCGAAGCGAGCGCAGGAGTCGCCATTGTCTCGTGCGGTGCCGAAGATGCAGCGCGCCGACCGGCCTTCCGCACCGGGCCTGCAGCCGCGCAAGCCGCTGACGCCCAGCAACCCGGACGTCAAGCTGTTGATCTCACTGGCCCGGGTCGATGTGGAGAGCCGATGGTGCCTGAGCAAGATCTCGGCGAGCGACCACATCGGCTTGCTGCGCGCGGTGCGCGACTTCGAATCGATGACGGTGAACGAGGTCGTGCACGGCAAGCAGCGTTCGCAGGACTATCCGCTGCACGCACTGGTGAAGGATGCCCGGGAACGCCTGGTGGAACTCGGTCTCGACGATCGGGACATCATCCATCGGCTGCGGATCACCGGCGAGCGCCGATTGTTCGGTTTCCTGGAAGCGAATCGCTTCTACGTGGTGTGGTGGGACCCCAAGCACGAGATCGTGCCCAGCCACAAGAAGCACACCTGAACCTCACTCCGGCAGCGCCCGGCTGGTGTACCCGGCCGCCACCAGCCGGTCGTAGGCGGCGCGGACCTCGGTGGGGACCTCCTGCGGAGTCGCGAAGCCGAGTTCCGCGTAGCGGGTGATCCGCTGGGTGTCCCCGACCAGCATGTTGATCACGCGGTCCGGGTCGCCGATGTCCGCGACGTACTCGTCCACCGGCAACGGCCGCGCGGAGCAGACGAATTCGGCCTCCGGCCACAGCTTCTTCGCGGTCGCGTACGCGCGGCGCTGCTGGTACGGCCGCGAGACCAGCATGACCTCGCGCGCGGAAATCCCCTGCGTGGCAAGCAGATCTCTGGTGTTGGTGATGTTCTCCCCGGTGTTCGTGGCCCGCGTTTCCAGCAGCACGGCCGAATCCGGCACGCCGAGCTCCAGCGCGTGCGCGCGGAAGTGCACCGCCTCGCCACGCGGGAAGCGCTCGACCGTCGTCGGCGCGTTCGCGCCGGTGAACACGATCCGCGGAAACCACCCGGCGTGGAACAACTCCGCGGTGTGCGTGGCAACACCGAGGTCGTGACCGCCGAGCCCGACCCCCACATCGCACCGGCGCAGCTCGTGACCCAGGTCGTGGTAGTCCCACAGCGTTCGGACGTCGTCCCGCAATTCCGGCGGCAGCACGGCGTTCACCGCCCCGGCAGCGTGATCGCGAGCTCGCGGGCGGCGCGGCGCAGCGGTTCCAGGTGCTCGCGCATCGCTTCCAGCGAGCTGCGGAAAGCGGGGGCGGCGGTGGAAAGCGCGGCGGTCGCCGTGCCGCCGGGGCCGAGCACCGGCACGCCGATGGCGATGATGCCCGCCTCGTGCTCCTCCTCGGCGGTGGCGTAGCCGTCGCGGCGCACCTGTTCGATCTCGGCGCGGAACGCGGCGCGGTCGGTGATGGTGCGCGGGCCCAGAGCGGGCAGTTCGAGCTCGGCCAGCAGCGCTTCCCGCACCTGCTGCGGCGCGAACGCGATCAGGCACTTGCCCATCGAGGTGCAGTGCAGCGGGCCGCGCCTGCCCGGTTCGCCGGTGATCTGCACCTGCTGGGTGCCCTCCACGAAGTGCACGTAGAGCTGGTCGTGCCCGTCCAGCACGGACATCAGCGCCGACTCGCCGGTCTCGGCGGTGATCCGGCGCAGCACCGGCGTGGCGGTCTCGGCGAAACCCCGCGCGTGCAGCACCCGCTGGCCCAGCTCGAACATCCGCAGGCCCAGGCTCCAGCGCCGGTCCTCGTCGAGCACGGCGAACTCCTCGCGGGCGATGGAGTTCAGCAGCCGGTGCGTGGTGCTCACCGGGTAACCGGCCTGCCGCGCGAGCTCGGACAGCGTGATGCCCTTCGGGGCGTCGCCGAGCAGCACCAGCAGCCGCAGGGCCTTACCCACCATGTCGCTGCCGGCCGCGTCGCCACGTCTGCCGTCGTCGCGTGGCCGCTCGTCACGTGGGCCGTCCGCAGCGGAGTTCTCAGCCGAGGCGGGCACGTCATCCCCCTAACTCACCGCGCGCGTTCCCCGGCGCGTCCTCGCCCGGATCGTATCGGCCCGGTGTTGACCCGGTTGTCCCACGTTCTCTAGTCTTTCCGCAATATCGAAAAGTTTCCCGCATCGCGGTAAACGACTGCGGCAAATAGCTGCGGTAAACCTCTGCGGTAAACAGCACAGTTGGCGCACAAAGGAGTTCGCCGTGACGACGACCCCGGCTCCGGCCGAACTCGGGCGGCAGCGGTGGCTGCGGCTGCTGCCCGTGGCGTTCGTGACCTACTCGCTGGCCTACCTGGACCGGTCGAACTTCTCGATCGGCGTCGCGGGCGGGCTCAAGGAGGACCTGGCGCTGTCCGGCGCGATGTCCTCGCTGATCGGCGCCTCGTTCTTCCTCGGGTACTGCCTGTTCCAGATCCCCGGCACGCTCTACGCGGAGCGCCGCAGCGTCCGGAACCTGATCTTCTGGTGCACCTTGGCCTGGGGCGTGCTCGCCGCCGCGCAAGGCTTGCTGCACAGCGGGATCGCGCTGCTGGTGGTGCGGTTCCTGCTCGGCTCGGTGGAAGCGGCCGTGCTGCCCGCGATGGTGGTGTTCCTGGCGCGCTGGTTCACCAAGGGCGAGCGCGGCAGCGCCAACGCGATCCTCATCCTGGGCAACCCGGTCACGGTGATGTGGCTCAACGCGGTGTCCGGTTATCTGGTGGAGCTGACCAGCTGGCGGGAGATGTTCATCATCGAGGGCCTGCCCGCCGTGCTGTGGGCCTTCGTGTTCCGCGCGCTGGTCTCGGACCACCCGAGCGAGGCGAAGTGGCTGGGCGATGCCGAGAAGCGCGCCGTCATCGACGCGCTGGACGGTGAGCGGCAGCAGACCACGGCGGCGGGAACGTTCGCCGAGGCGATCCGGTCGCGGCCGGTGGTGCTGCTGTCGATCCAGTACCTGCTGTGGAGCATCGGCGTGTACGGGCTGGTGTTCTGGCTGCCGAGCATCGTCGCGGCGGGCACCGGCGAGGGGATCGGGATGAGCGGGTTGCTCTCGGCGATCCCGTTCGGCGTGGCCGCGCTGCTGATGGTGCTGAACTCGCGCGCCTCCGACCGCGCGGGCAGCAGGCCGCGGTTCGTGTGGCCGTGGCTGCTCTTCGGCGGCGTCGCGTTCTACCTGTCCTATGTGGCCGGTCCGCAGAACTTCTGGCTCGCTTTCGGGTTGCTCATCCTGGCCGGAGGCGCCATGTACGCGCCGTACGGCCCGTACTTCGCCTATGTTTCGGAGTCGTTGCCGAAGAATTTCGCGGGTGCGGGTGTGGGCTGCGTGAACACCGCCGGCTCGTTCGGCGGGTTCATCGGCACCTACCTGGTGGGCTGGCTCAACGACGCGACCGGCGCAACCGCGGCCTCGTTCGTGCTGATGGCGTCCACAATGGTCTTATCAGCGCTGTTGATTCCGCTGGTGCGGCGCGGTTCCTACGAGACCGGGAGCGCGTAGCCGATGAGCGACGTGGTGACCTTCGGCGAGGTGATGGCGATGTTCGTCGCCGCCGAGGTCGGCAGCTTGCCGGAGGTGGACCGCTACACGGCGCGGCTGGCCGGTGCGGAGATGAACGTCGCGGTCGGGCTGTCCCGGCTCGGGCACCGGGTGCGATACCTGGGTGCGGTCGGCGACGACCCGTTCGGAGCCCGCGCGCAGCGGGTCTTCGCCGCCGAAGGGATCGGCGGATTGACCACCGACCCGTCCGCGCCGACCGGTTTCCAGCTCAAGAGCCGGGTCCGCGCCGGTGATCCGGAGGTCGTGTACTTCCGCCGCGGTTCGGCGGCTTCCCGGCACCGTTGGTCCGCCGCGGCGGAGGCGGTGGTCGGTGCCGCCCGGCATCTGCACGTCACCGGGATTTTCCCGGCGCTGTCGGAAGAAACCCGCCGGTTCACCTTCGAGGCGGTGGCCGCCGCGCGCCGTTGCGGGGCGACCGTCTCGTTCGACCCGAACCTGCGGCCCGCGTTGTGGCCGGACCGGGCGGAGATGCGGGCGGTGCTGACCGAACTCGCCGCGCTGGCCGACTGGGTGCTGCCCGGCCTCGCCGAGGGGGAGGCGCTGTTCGGTGAAGCCACTCCGGAAGGTGTCGCCGCGCGTTGCCTGGATCTCGGCGCGTCCACAGTGGTCGTCAAGCTCGGCGCGGACGGCGCTTCGTTGCACACCGGTGAAACCACCTGCCACGCAACGGCTTTCCCGGTCGAGGTGGTCGACACCGTCGGCGCCGGTGACGGCTTCGCCGCCGGTTTCATCAGTGCCCGCCTCGATGGGGAAAACGACGAGGCTGCACTGCGCCGAGCCTGCGCGGTAGGCGCGCTGGCCACCACGAGCGAAGGCGACATGGACGGTCTGCCCACTAGGAAGACTCTTGAGGAATCCCTTCAGGGTGAGTTGCGTAGCGGTGCCGGTGGCGGAACCTCAGCGACTTCCTCGCTGCGGGATCGATTTCTGACGTAGCACCCTACGCGGCGAAATCGCTGTCCTCGCGAGGAAGCCGCTGAGAACCCGCGGCGGTGCCGGTTGCTTGCGTGGTCGCTGCTCAGCGGCTGCGCCGCTGACAAGACAAAGACCGAAAATCACCGTGAACGCACCTCGAGGACGCGCTCCGCGCGCACGCCTGAAACCCGCGCAGCACAAGGAGGACGAGCACCGTGCAGCTACAAGTGGCGCTGGACCGCATCGACCTGGATCGCGCCGTCCGGCTCGCCGACCAGGTCCGCGCGCACGCCGATTGGATCGAGGTCGGCACCTCGCTGATCAAGCGCTCCGGGATGCGCAGCGTGTCCGACGGGGTCGGTGCGGCGGCGGGACCACCGGTGCTGGCGGATGTGAAACCCGCCGACGACGCGGCGACCGAGTTCGGGATGGCCTTCGACCACGGCGCCC
>NZ_JAFRFW010000590.1:0-14387 GCF_017434145.1 Saccharopolyspora sp.
CATCCGCGGCGGGCGACCTCGGCGAACGCGGCATCGTCGGAACCCCGCACCGGCACCGGCCAGAGCTGCCGGGCGAGCGCGGCGACCGGCCCGTACATCGAGCAGCTCAGCTGCACGGCTTCGGCGCCCCCGTCCACTGCGTGCCGGATCAGCGACAGCATCCGCAGCCGCAGCGCCCGGGTGAGGCCGCCCGCTTCGACGGCTTCGCGGATCAGCCGGTCGTCCAGCAGGTGCCAGCTGTCGGCTTCCGGGAACTCCGCGCGCAACGCCGCGTCCGCCGGCTCGATCGAAGCGGGCGTGGCGTGCACGAACGCCACCAGCGGGCCGATCACGCCGCGGCGCCGCTGCGGATCGCGTCGGCGACCGACTCGGCGAACGCGGTGGTCCCGGCCGCCCCGCCCATGTCCGAGGTGCAGGTCCCGGCCGCGACCGTGCGCGCGACCCCGGACTCCAGCGCCGCGGCCGCCCGGCGCAGGCCTGCGTCGTCGTGGCGGTCGGCCAGCCAGTCCAGCAGCATCGCGCTGGAGAGCATCATCGCGATCGGGTTGGCGACGTCCCGGCCCGCGATGTCCGGAGCCGAGCCGTGCGCGGCCTGGGCCATGCCGTGCCGGTCGGAGACGTTGATCGACGGCGCGATGCCGAGCGACCCGGCCAGCTCGCCGGTGAGGTCGGAGAGGATGTCGCCGAACATGTTCTCGGTGACGAGCACGTCGAATTCCGGGGCGCGGCGCAGCAGGTGCACGGTCATCGCGTCGATGTGGAAGTCGTCGACGGCGACCTCGGGGTATTGCGCCGAGATCTCGCGGCAAACGTCCCGGAACAGCCCGGTGGTCAGCCGCAGCACGTTGGCCTTGTGCACGATGGTGAGCCGGTTGCGCCGGTTGCGCGCCAGCCGGAACGCGGCGTGCGCGATCCGCTCGACCGCGGCGCGGGTGATGATGCCGTGGGCGATGGCGACGTCCGGGGTCGGCATGAGCTCGCCGGTGCCCGCGTGGGTGTTGCGGTCGGCGTAGAACCCTTCGGTGTTCTCCCGCACGATGACCAGGTCGGTGCCGGGCACCATCGCCTTCGCGCCCTCGAACGCCTTGGCCGGGCGGATGTTGGCGTAGAGCCCGAAGCGGGTGCGGATGGTGCCGCTCGGGTTGAGCCGGGACCGGTGCGGCTCGGGGTAGGCGGCGCTGTCGTGCGGGCCCAGCAGCCACGCGTCCAGCCCGTCGAGCGCTTCCAGCGTCGAGTCCGGCAGCGGCGTGCCGTGCTCGTCGATCGCGGCCCTGCCGAGCGGCAGCGGTACCCATTGCACGCCCGGAATTCCGGCGGAGGTCATCGCCGCGTCGACCGCGCGCGTCGCCGCGGGCACGATCTCGGGGCCGATCCCGTCGCCTTCCAGCAGACCGAGCCGGTACGGACGGGCAGTCGGGGGTGCGCTCATCAACTCTCCTCGTGTGGCGGCGGATGGCGGACATCCTGGAGGTTATAACCTCGCTCGGTCAAGGGTTCGGGGATGCGGCGATCGAACGCGATGGACTGGAGATATATTCGAAGCATCGTCTTATAACGACGCGTCAAAGCAAGTTTCGCCTGCTGACCGGGAGCGCGCGGCGGCGCGGTAGCTTATAGCCGGGAGGTGCGGCATGAGCGAACCGGCGTCGCCACTGATGACCAAGAGCGAGCTGGCTTACAACAGCGTCCGGGACAAGATCCTCTCGGGTGAGTTCGCGCCCGGATCGGTGCTCAACCAGGCCACGCTGGCGCGCACCATCGGCATCAGCACCACGCCGCTGCGCGAGGCGCTGCGCAGGCTCAAGGCCGAGCGGCTGGTGGAACTGGACGCGCACCGCGACGCCCGGGTCACCGAGCTCGATGCCGAAGAGGCCCGCGACCTGCTGGAGATCCGGCGCTCGCTGGACCCGCTGGCGGTGTCGCTGGCCGCGCAGCGACGGACCAAGGCCGACGTCGCCGAGATCCGCGAGGCCGCGGTCGGGCTGCGCGCGTTGCCCACCGACTCCGGCCACCAGCCGATGCTGCACCACCGCCGGTTCCACGCCGCGATCTACCGCGCCTCGCACAACGACCTGCTGATCGAGACGCTGGACGGGTTGTGGGACAAGGCCGACCGGTACCGGCGGCTCGCCTTGGAGATCGATCGCGGTCCGCAAGCCCGCGCGAAGAAGGACGATGAGCACCGAGCGCTCGTCGAATGCGTCGTGGCCGGTGAGTCCGACGCCGCGGCCGAGGTGATGCGCGAGCACATCGACACCAGCCTGGGCGCCCAGGCCGCGCGCAGGCTGATGCGATCCGAGCAGTGACGCCGGTGCGCTAGCAGAGGAGTGGAACGGTTCGTCAGCCGCGAGGGCAGGCAGCGTTTCCCGCCCGCGCGGGATGGCTCACCGGTCGGTCGGTGCAGCGCTCCGGAACGAGTCGACCAATGTCCGGACCACCTCGCTGAGCTGCGCGCGCACTTGCTGATCAGCGATGCTTCCGTCGTCGCCGATCATCTCGCGGTGCACGGGAACCTTCGCGCACGCCGTGTCCACGATGTCCGCGCCCGCGTATTCGAGCACCGCGCGCAGCGTCGCCTCCGCGCCATGCCCGCGCCCGGGCGCGGCCGAGTTGATCCAGGCCATGGGTTTGCCGCCGGTCTCGGTGCCGCCGATCGTCCAGTCCAGCAAGTTCTTGAACGAGCCCGGCAGCGTTCCCGCGTACTCCGGGGTGCAGATCAGCACCGCAGCGGCCGCACCGATCGCCGCTCGCAGTTCGGCCACCGGAGCGGGCAGCGGATCGGCGTCGTCGTCGGGGTTGAAGTGCGGAAGCGCCGCCAGCCCCTCGTACCGCACGGTGCGCACCTGCGCTGGGGCCACCTCGTGGGCGGTGCGCAGCACGGCTTCATTGCTGGAACCGCTTCTGGTGCTTCCGGACAGCAGCAGGATCACCGGCGACGTAGTCATGCGTTCAAATTACTGCGCCCCGGCCGCGGAACACACCCGCCGGACGCGGATTCCCGTCCGGGACCGTCCAACTAGGACACCAACGCGGCCCGGTTTCGCAGCAGGTCCCGATGATGTCCCGGCACGCACCGGCTGACCAGTGCGGAAGACCGCGCGCGGTGATACGGACCACCTGGACCCGTCACCACCAGGTCGCCAACAGATACAATCCTGATATGTCAAGCGTTAGCACCTGCGGAAGCGGCCGCCCATCGGCGGACCCGTGCCTCCTTCCCATGCCGGGGCTGGAATGAACACTGCTGCAGGCGAACCGGAACAGGGCTCGATGGCGGACCGGGCCTACGCGGCGATCCGCGATCGGCTGATCATGCTCGACATCCCGCCGATGACGGCGATCGACGACGTGGCGCTGGCCGGGTCGCTCGACATCGGCCGCACCCCGGTCCGCGAAGCGCTGAAGCGGCTCGAGATCGATCGGCTCGTGGTGTCCTACCCGCGGCGCGGCACGTTCGCCACGGCCGTCGACATCACCGACCTCGCCTACATCTCCGAGCTGCGGGCGCAGCTGGAGCCGTTGGCGGCCCGCCGCGCCGCCGAATCCGCCGACGCCGCGCTGCTGGAGGAGTTCGTCGAGCTGGCCGACACGCTCGACGAGGTCGACGTGCGCTCGCTCAGCCGGGACGAACTGATGCGCTGGGACCTGCACGTGCACCGCGCCATCTACCACGCGTCGGGGAACCCGCACCTCGAGGACACGCTGGTGCGCTACGACAACCTGGCGACGCGGATCTTCTGCCTGTTCCTGGACCGGATGACGCACTTCGACCGCCACGTCGGGGAGCACTCCGGCTTGCTGCGGGCGATCGGCGAGCGGTCCGCGGATGAAGCCGAGCAGCTCGCTCGCGATCACGTGCTCGGCTTCGAGGAGGCCATCCGCGCGGTGGTCTGACGCGCGCCGGGCGACTCAGCCGCGAACTGCCAGTTTGCGGCGCCATCGGCCGAACGAGCGGGCGCGGTCGATGCCGAGCACGCCGACCGGAGAACCGGAGCCGTCGAGGTAGAGCGCGAGGAATTCGCCGGAGTCCAGGTCGCCTTCTTCGACCTGGACCGAGCAGTCCGCGGTGCGGTGCCCGGCGAACTGGATCTTGTGCCCGTACTGGTCGGACCAGAAGTAGGGGACCGCGTGATGCGCCGGGGGCGCGTGCTCGCGTCCGAGCAGTGCCGCGGCGGCGGCCGCCGGTTGCTGCAGCGCGTTCGTCCAGTGCTCCAGCCGCAGGGATTCCGCGGTATAGCTGCGGAACGAGTTGGCGCAGTCCCCGACGGCGGCGACTTCCGCAACGTTGGTGCGGCCGCTCTCGTCGGTGCGGACGCCGCCTGCCAGCGAGACACCCGATCCCGCGAGCCACTCGACGTTCGGCTCAGCGCCGATGCCGACCACCACCACGTCGGCGGGAAGTTCGCGGCCGTCCGCCAGGCGCACGGCCGTGACGCGGGATTCTCCCGCCAACTCGGCAAGTCCGGCTCCCAGGTGCATCCGCACGCCGTTGCGGGCGTGCAGCCGACCGCACACCGCGCCCATCTCGTCTCCCAGCGCTCGCTGCATGGGCACCGGGGCCGCTTCGACGATGTCCACTTCGCACCCGAGCCCGGCTGCCGTGGAGGCGATCTCCGCCCCGATGAACCCGGCGCCGATGATCACCAGCCGTGCTCCGGCGGTGAGTTCTTCGCGCAGTGCCCGCGCATCGTCGAGGTTTCGCAGCGTTCGCACGCCCGCAGGGACCGAATCCGGCAGGGTCCGCGCTCGTGCCCCGGTGGCCACCACGACGGCATCGGTGGTGATGCGTTCCCCGTCGTCGAGCACGACCGCGCGTTCGGAGGTGTGCAGGGCTCGTGCGGTTCGGCCCAGCAGCCACTCGGCTTCGAGGTCGGAGTCCTCCGGCTCGATCAGCCGGATGTCGTCCTCGGAAGCGGTCCCCGCCAGGAACTCCTTCGACAGCGGTGGCCGGTCGTACGGTTCGTGCTGCTCGTCGCCGATGACGGCGATCCGTCCCTCGAATCCTTGCGCGCGCAGCGCACGGGTTGTCGCCAGGCCCGCGAGGGACGCCCCGACGACGGTGATGTGCTGCATCAACCCACCTCCTGCACAGCCGCGTCGGCCTTGGCGGGCTCGGAGACGTAGATCGAGCCGTCCTCGACGGCGACCTCGTGGGTCCGGACGGGCTTCTTCGCGGGCGGGCCGCTGGGCCGGCCGGTGCGCAGGTCGAAACAGGCGGCGTGCAGCGGACATTCGACCGCGCAGCCCTCGAGCCACCCGTCGGAGAGCGAGGCGTCCTGGTGCGTGCAGGTGTCGTCGATCGCGAACAGCTCACCGTCCACATTGAACACCGCGATCGGGACGTCACCCGGAACGCGGACCGACTCCCCCGGCGGGAGGTCGGACAGCTCGCCCACGAAGATCATCGTACCTCCTGTTGCAGATGGCGGAACCCGTACTGCATTACGCAACCGACAGAATGCGGCTCGCTCCCGCGGTCGTCAACGGTGGAATTTCGGTGCCGATCCGGCGGATGCCGTTGCTGTGGCGAACGATTCGACGATCGCCTGCGGATGCCGGGCACGACTCGGCGCCGAGCGGCGCCCGGTGGCGAGGGGTCCGGCGACGGCTGCGCCGCTTCGCCGGCGGGGCGAGGTTCGCACCTGCCGGAGCGTTGACCTCGCTGTGCGGACTGACTTATCGTCCAGAGATATATCAACCGTCGAACCCGGCATCAAGGGTGATGAGGCTGCTGCGATCCCGGCGCGGTGCCGGGTGCTGCGGTTCGCATCCGGGGAGCCCGCATGAGCAACCAGCCCGGACGCCGTCGGCGTGGCGGAACCCCACCCGTCGTGCAGCAGGAACGCACCGTGCACCGGGCGGTTGCGGCGGCATCGGTGGGGAACGTGGCCGAGTGGTACGACTTCGGGATCTACTCCTACCTGGCCGCCGTGGTGCTGGACCGGGTGTTCTTCCCGGACGTCGGGCAGTGGGCCACCGTGTACACGCTCGGCGCGTTCGCCGCCGCGTTCCTGATGCGCCCGCTCGGCGGGTTCGTGTTCGGCCGCCTCGGCGACAAATTCGGTCGCACGAAGGTGCTTTCCGCGACCGTGCTGCTGATGGCGGTCGCGACCGTGCTGCTCGGGCTGGTGCCGAGCTACGGTGCGGTCGGCATCGCGGCTCCGCTGCTGGTGCTGTTCGTGCGGATGCTGCAGGGCTTCTCGGCGGGTGGTGAGTACACCGGGGCGCTGACCCTGGTCGCCGAGTACGCCCCGGACCGGCGGCGGGGATTCTTCGGCAGCTGGCTCGAATTCTGCACGCTGACCGGGTATGCGCTCGGCGCGTCGGTGTGCGGCGTGGTGATCGCGGTGCTGCCGGAGAACGACCTGCTGGCGTGGGGTTGGCGGCTTCCGTTCATGCTCGCCCTGCCACTGGGCATCACCGGCCTCTACCTGCGGATGCGGCTCGAGGACACTCCCGCGTTCCGGCAGTTGATGCAGCGTTCGCCCGCGCTCTCGACGATGTCGGCTCGGCGGGCCGTGCACATCCTGGTGGTGCGTTACCGATCCGCCGCGCTGGTCGCGGCCGGGGTGATCGTCGCGTGGAACGTGACGAACTACGTGTTCACCAACTACATCCCCACGTACCTGGCCGGGACGCTCCCGCGCCACGGCGAGAGCGGCACCAGCGAGGCGCTGGCGACCGCGCTGCAAGTGGCCGTCATGGTGCTGATGCTCTGCGTGATCGTGTCGGTCGGGCGGCTCAGCGACCGCATCGGGCGAAAACCCTTGCTGATGACGGGAAGCATGGCCTTGATCTTCCTCGGGCTGCCCGCCGTGTGGTTGCTGCGGGAGGGGCTGGTGGGCCAGATCGTCGGCTTGCTGCTGATCGGGATGCCGCTGATGTGCTTCGCGGCGGTGTCGCCGTCGACGCTGCCCGCGCTGTTTCCCACGATGATCCGCTACAGCAGCCTGGCGGTCATCTTCAACGTTTCGGTGTCGCTGTTCGCGGGCACCGCACCGACGATCATCGAGGCCGCGGCGACGACGACCGGCAACCTCGACTGGCCGGGGTACTACCTCGTCGGTGCAGGTGTCGTCGGGCTGGTCAGCACCCATTTCCTGACCGAGCACGCCGGGCGTCCGCTGGCGGGTGCCGCTCCGCTGACCTCCAGTTCGGAGTTGCCGCCACCGCCGTTGTCCGACGACGGTGTTCCGCTGGAACAACCGCGGCAGTAGTGCTTCGCGCGGCCCCGTGCGGACGGAGAAGGTCCGCACGGGGCCGCGCTTTCCGGCTCAACCGACCCGCTGGCGCACCCAGTCGTGGAACTCACCGATGTGGTGCTCGCTGGGAACCAGCACGCCGCCCCGCTCGTAGGAGCGGGAGTCCATCGACAGCTGGCACCGCTCGCACGCGTCGAAGTCCTGCTGGTTGACCCGGTGGAACAGCTCCACCGAACGATCGATGTCGGTGCCGGAGTCCACGACCTCCGGCAGGTAAAGCCAGTCGCACCGGATGATCGTGCGGTCGACCGCGACCGGGAACATGCGGTGGAAAACCACGTGATCGGGAACCAGGTTGATGAACACCTGGGGCCGCACCGTGATCGCGTAGTAGCGCCGGTCCTGCTCCTCGTCCACGCCCGGGATCCGGTCGAGCCCTGCCGATCCGTCGACGGTGAAACCCTCGATGTTCTCGCCGAATTCCGCGCCGTGGCCCACGAAGTACTGCGCGGCCAGGCCGTCGGCGAACTCCGGCAGCACTTCGGTCAGCTCCGGGTGGATCGTGGCGCAGTGGTAGCACTCCATGAAGTTCTCCACGACCTGCTTCCAGTTCGCCCGCACGTCGTACTCGATCCGCTTGCCGAGCTTGAGCTCCGCGACCTGGTAGCCGACGATCGCATCCGGTGTGCCCAGCCGGTTCGCGACGTCGCCGATGACGGTGTCCGCGAACGACGGCGGCTCATCGGCCAGGCACAACCAGACGTAACCGAGCCATTCGCGCACGTGCACCCGGTGCAGGCCGAACTCGCCGCGGTCGATGTCCGGCATCGAGGTCAGGTTCGGGGCGGAGACGAGCTTGCCGTCGAGCCCGTAGGTCCAGGCGTGGTAGGGACATTGGAAGGATCGGCGCACCTCGCCCTGCTGCTCGGTGCACAGCCGCGCGCCGCGATGCCGGCACACGTTGAGGAAAGCGTTGATGGAGCCGTCCCTGGCCCGCGTGACGAGCACGCTTTCCCGTCCGATTTGGACGGTTTCGTACTGGCCGGGCCTGGCGAGGTCGGCGCCGAGCACGGCGCAGAACCAGCCCGCCTCGAAGATGGATTCCTGCTCGGCGCGGAAGATCGAAGGATCGGTGTAGTAGTGGCCCGCGAGCGTTTCCCGCAGGCTTTCCGGAAGGCTCGTGTCCTCGGCGGAGGCGGACAGCTCACCGGTCGTCATGGCAGTGCTCCTCGTTTCGGGAGAGGGGTCGCTCGGGAGAGGTGTCGCTCGGGTCAGATGTCGCTCGGAACGATGGGATCTCGCCGCGATGGCGCGACGCGTTGCTCCCGGCGCAGCCGTGCAGCGGCCGGCGTGCGGCGAACGTTGCGGTGCTCGCGGGAGCGGAACGACGAATCCGCGCTGTTGCTCGTCGTGCAACCCTTTGCGCTATGCGCTACAGAATATCGCGATCGGGGCAGGTAGGTCGAGCGTCTGACGGGCCGGAATCCGTTGCGATCACTGGAAAACGACGGTGCTGTGCCCGTTGAGCAACAGGCGCCGCTCGCAATGCCAGCGGACCGCGCGCGAGAGCGCGAGCGCCTCGGCATCGCGGCCTACCGTCTGCAGCGCGCGCGGATCGTGGGTGTGATCGATGCGGATCACCTCCTGCTCGATGATCGGCCCTTCGTCGAGATCCGGGGTCACGTAGTGCGCGGTCGCGCCGACGAGCTTGACCCCGCGGGAGTACGCCTGGTGGTAAGGCTTGGCGCCCTTGAATCCCGGCAGGAACGAGTGGTGGATGTTGATGGCGCGCCCGTGCAGCGCTTTGCAGGTCTGATCGGACAGCACCTGCATGTAGCGGGCGAGCACCACCAGTTCGGCGTCGTACTCGTCGACCACCCGCAACAACCTGGCCTCGGCCGCCGGCTTGTCGGCGGCGGTGACCGGGATGTGGACGAACGGCAGTCCCGCGGATTCGGCCATCGGGCGCAGATCGTCGTGATTGGACACCACCGCGACGATGTCCGCGCTGAGGCTGCCCGCGCGCCAGCGGTAGATCAGGTCGTTGAGGCAGTGGCCCAGTTTGGACACCATGACCAGGATCCGGGCGTTGCGGTCCGGGCTGAAGGCGAAGCTCATCTCGAAATCGGCGGCGACGGGTTCGAAACCGCGCGAAATCTCGTCGAGGTCGACCTCTTGCGCGGCGGTCACCTGGGTGCGCAGGAACAGCCGGCCGCGAACCGGGTCGTCGAACTGCCGGTACTCGCCGATGTCGCAGTCCCTCCCGTACAGGTAGGAACTGACCGCGCGGACGATGCCGGTGCGGTTCGGGCAGCTCAGCGTCAGGGTGAACGAGCGTGTCACGGGATTCCCCCCAGAATTCCACGATTCAGCATTCCACGATGTTGAGCGCCAGCCCGCCGCGGGCGGTCTCCTTGTACTTGTCCTTCATGTCCGCTCCCGTCTCGCGCATCGTCTTGATCGCCTTGTCCAGCGAGACGTGGTGGCTGCCGTCGCCGCGCACCGCCATCCGGGCCGCGGTGATCGCCTTGACCGAGGCGACCGCGTTGCGCTCGATGCACGGGATCTGCACCAGACCGCCGACGGGATCGCAGGTCAGCCCGAGGTTGTGCTCGATACCTATTTCGGCGGCGTTCTCCACCTGGTCCGGCGTGCCGCCGATGACCTCGGCGAGTCCGGCCGCAGCCATCGAGCAGGCCGACCCGACCTCGCCCTGGCAGCCGACCTCGGCTCCGGATATCGACGCGTTCTCCTTGAACAGGACGCCGATCGCGCCCGCGGTGAGCAGGAACCGCACGGCCGCGTCGTCGGAGAACGACGGCAGGAACCGCTGGCCGTAGTGCAGCACGGCGGGCACGATTCCGGCGGCACCGTTGGTCGGTGCGGTCACCACGCGTCCGCCCGCGGCGTTCTCCTCGTTCACCGCCAGTGCGTAGAGGGTGACCCATTCCATCGCGTGCAGGGCATCGCTCTCGTCCGTTGCGGACTCCAAGCGCTTGTGCAATTCGCCCGCCCTGCGGCGGACTTTGAGCCCGCCGGGCAGCACCCCGCCGGCCCGGGTGCCGTGGTCGACGCAGTCCTGCATCACCGACCAGATGTGCAGCAGGCCGTCCCGGGTTTCCCGCTCGGTGCGCCAGGAAAGCTCGTTGGCCAGCATGATGTCGCTGATCCGCAGATCGGCGCGGGAGGCATGGCCGAGAAGTTCCTGTCCGGTGCGGAACGGGTAGCGCACCGGGGTGTCGTCCTCGGCCAGCACGGCTTGACCGGTTTCGTCCGCACCCAGCACGAAACCTCCGCCGACCGAGTAGTACTCGCGGCGGTCGAGTTCGCAGCCGTTGTCGTCGCGGGCGTGGAAGACCATCCCGTTGCTGTGGAACTCGAGCCGCTTGTTCCGGTGCAGCACGACGTCCTCGTCGATGGAGAACGGAATCTTGTGCGCACCGCCGAGGCTGATGCGAGCGTCCTCGCGCACTGCTTGCACCTCGGATTCGGCGGCGACCAGATCGACCAGGTGCGGCTGCTCCCCGGACAACCCGAGCACGACGGCCTTGACGCTGCCGTGGCCGTGCCCGGTCGCCCCGAGCGAGCCGAACAGCTCGCAGTGCACGGTGGCGACGCGGGGCAGGACTCCGGACTCGCGCAGCCGGTTCACGAACAGGTAGGCGGCCCGCATCGGACCGACAGTGTGCGAACTGGACGGTCCGATGCCCACTTTGAACAGATCGAATACCGAGAGGCTCATGGGTGCTCCAGGTTCGCCGGCGGCGCGGATCACCGCCGGATGCGGTGCATTTCCGGGTCGACCAGCGGTTCGGCGGCGACGGTCGCGCGCACTCGGCGGTCGAAGTACTGGATGTGCACTCGGGTGCCGACCGTGGCCGCAGCGGGTAGCCAGGCGTAGGCGATCGGGGTGCCGAGCGTGTGCGAGAACGCCGCGGAGGTGACGTAGCCGGCCGGTTCACCGTCGAGGAAAACCGGCTCGGAGCCGAGCACGACGCTGCGTCCGTCATCGATCGTCAGGCACGACAACCGACGGGTGACCGCGTGCTTGTCCAGCCGCGCGATCGCCTCGCGCCCTACGAAATCGCCCTTCTGCGGTCGCACGGCGAATCCGACCCCGGCTTCGTAGGGATTGTGCTCGGTGGTCATGTCCGCTCCCCACGCGCGATAGCCCTTCTCCAGCCGCAGGCTGTTGAACGCGGCCCGGCCTGCGGCAACGACACCGAGGTCGCGCCCGGCCGCGAACAGCACGTCCCAGAGCCGCTGGCCGTACTCGGCGCTGGTGTAGATCTCCCAGCCCAGCTCGCCGACGTAGGACACGCGCATCGCGGTGACCGGAATACCCGCGATGTGCGCGGACTTGCAGCGGAAGAACTTCAAGGCCTCGTGCGAGAAGTCGTCCCGGCTCAACGGCTGGACCAGATCGCGCGCCAGCGGCCCCCACACACCGATGCAGCAGGTGCCGCCGGTGATGTCGCGAACCCGCACGCCGTCGTCGGCCGGTAGCTGGCGCCGGAAGTAGTCGAGGTCGAGGTTCCCGTTGGCACCGACCTGGAAAAGCTGCTCGCCGAGCCGTGCGACGGTCAGGTCGCTGCGCACCCCGCCCGCCTCGTCGAGCAGCAAGGTGTAGGTGACCGCGCCGACCGACTTGTCCATCTTGCCGGTGGTGAGCTCGTCCAGAAAGGACAGTGCGCCCGGACCGCTGACCTCCAGCCGCTTGAGGGAGGTCATGTCGTACAGCGCCACGGCGGTGCGGGTCTTCCACGCCTCGACCGCGGCGATCGGGGAGTGGTACATCGCCGACCAGGCGTCCCGCGACGGCGGCTGCCACTCCATCGGCAGGTCCTTGACCAGCCCGGCGTTCGCCTCGTACCAGTGCGGCCGCTCCCACCCGTGCGATTCCAGGAAGAACGCGCCCAACTGCTGCTGACGCGCGTGGAACGGGCTCACCCGCAGGTCCCGCGGGGACAGCTTCGGCTGCAACGGGTGCTTCACGTCGTAGATCTCGACGAAGTTCCGCTGCGCCGTCTCTTCGACGTAGTCCGCAGCGGTCTCGATCTCGTCGAACCGGGCCGCGTCGCAGCCGTGCAGCTCGACCTGGCTGCGACCGTCGACCAGGAGCTGCGCAACGGACCGGGCCACGCCGCAGGAGTGCGTGACCCACACGGCCTCGGCGATCCAGAATCCCGCCACGTCCGGAGATTCGCCGACCAGCGGCCCGCCGTCGGGGGTGAACGAGAAGATCCCGTTGAACCCGGTCTCGATCTTCGCGGTCTCCAGCGCGGGCAACAGCCGCCGGCTGTGCTCCCAGGAATCGGCGAAGTCGTCTTCGGTGAACGGCAACATCGACGGCATGGAGGCTTCGGTGGGGGAGTCCTCCTCCGGCAGGTCGCTCAGCCGCGCGGGCATCGGGCGATGCGCGTAGGAACCGATCCCGAGGCGGTCGTTGTGCTCGCGGTAGTAGAGGTCGTGGTCCTGGTGGCGCAGGATCGGCAGCTGCGCCTCGGACCGCTCGTCGTTGCGGCCGACGAGTTCGGGCAGCTGATCGGTGCGCACGTACTGGTGCGCCATCGGCAGCAGCGGGACGTTCATGCCCGCCATCTCGCCGATGGCCTGCCCCCAGAAACCGGCGCAGGACACGACGATGTCCGCGGGCACCTCGCCCTGGTCGGTTTCCACACCGGTGACGCGCCCGCCGTGCTGGCTGATGCCGAGCACGCGGGTCGATCCGCGGAACTCCGCGCCGCGTGATTCGGCCCGGCGGGCGAGCGCGACGACCGCCCGGGTCGACTTCGCCAGCCCGTCGTCAGGGGTGTGGAAACCGCCGAGGATGCGATCCGGCTCCAGCAGCGGGTGCAGCTTGGCGCACTCCTCTGGCCCGATGACCGCACCGGAGACTCCCCACGAGGTGGCCCAGCCCTGCTTGCGGTGCAGATCGTCGAGCCGTTCCGGCGTGGTCGCGATCTCCAGGCCGCCGACCCGGTTGAAGCACCAGCCGCCATCGACGTCGAGGCCGGCCAGCTTGTCGACGGTGTAGCCGGCGAACTCGGTCATCGTCTTCGATCCGCTGGTCTGGTAGACGAGACCGGGCGCGTGCGAGGTCGAGCCGCCGGTCAGCGGCAGCGGCCCCTGGTCGAGAACGGTGAGGCGGTGCCATCCGCGTTCGGTCAGCTCGTCGGCCAGGTTCGTACCGACGATCCCGGCTCCGATGATGACGACACGAGGCGTCGTGCTCATGCTGGTCTCCTAACGGGCGGCCGGTGCGGGCCGCTGCGAGGACGGTGCGTTCGGGCAGAGCCGCCGAGGCTCTTGGGCGGGGCGGAGAAATGCGCTCGATGCGCGATGCCGGTGCTGATTGCTGCGAGCAGCCGCCGATTCGGGCGGCGAGAACGAACCGGTTCGGCGCGGTGAAGTCGTCGCCGTCCGGTAGTTCCTGTCGGTCCGCGCTGCGGACGGTTGCAGGAACCGGAACTCAGGCCGAGAACTGATATATCAACTGAGCAGCAAGGTAAGCAGTGGTCGCGCCGCGGTCAACACCCGCGGGGAAAACTGCTTCGATCTGCTGAGCGCCGGCGGGGCACCCGGCTCCAGTGCGCGCAGGTTCGTGCTCGCGACGGACCTGCGGGGCGCGCCAAGTCGGCGTTTTCCAGCCCCTTGACCACGCGGTTCGCGCTGCTACGCTAAAAGCCCACTGATATTTCAGTTGAATCTCACTCGTGCGGCGGCCTCGCGCCGCACGTTCGCTCTCCGCTGCCCGCTGCCGCTTTCCGGCACGGAAGGAGTCCTATGAGTCTGTCCAGTAACGACGGTTCCGCAGGCGGCGCCGGCGATTCGCTGTCGGCGGTGGATCCGGAGGTGGCGGCCGCGGTCGGCGCTGAGTTGTCGCGGCAGCAGAGCACGCTGGAGATGATCGCGTCGGAGAACTTCGCGTCGCAGGCGGTGTTGCAGGCGCAGGGGTCGGTGCTGACCAACAAGTACGCCGAGGGCTACCCGGGCAAGCGCTACTACGGCGGCTGCGAGCACGTCGACGTCGTCGAGCAGCTGGCCATCGACCGGGTGAAGGACCTGTTCGGCGCCGAGCACGCCAACGTCCAGCCGCACTCGGGCGCCCAGGCCAACGCGGCCGCCATGTTCGCCCTGCTCCAGCCGGGCGACACGATCATGGGTCTGAACCTCGCGCACGGC
>NZ_JAFRFW010000591.1:0-2225 GCF_017434145.1 Saccharopolyspora sp.
CCCGCTCGAGACCGTCCTGCACGTCAACGGCTGGTAGCCCGACGGCACGCCGCGGGGCACCGGGGCGGTTGCTCAGTCTGCGGAGTCATGCGTGCCACGCATGACATGAAAGCCCCAGGCTGCAGCACCGGCCTGACTCGCCGCCGCGTCGCGGCGTGGGGCACGTCGACGCCGCGTGGGGGACGGCTGGTCCCCCGCGAGGGGAGCGGCTTCCGGTGGGGGAGGAAACGTCCCCCACGCCCCGGCGACGCCGCGTGGGGGCGGTTGTGCGGGGGTTACGTGCGGCGCTTTGGGCGACTCGCGGAAAGATTCCGCCTGACCTGGGGGCTCATGGGCCATGCGTTTCTCCTATGTCAAGCGGCGGTCGGGAGGGCGGTGTCGGGGGCTGCTTTCGCGTCGGTTCTGAGGGTGTTGAAGACGGTGCGGGCTAGTCGTCGTTTGAGGCAGCGGAGGGCTTCGCGTTTGGTGTCGCCGGCGGCGAGGCGCTTGCGGTAGTAGATCTGGCCGCGGCTGTCGGGCATGCGGATCTGGGTGATCGCGATCCGATGCAGGGCGCAGTTCAGTTGCCGGTTGCCGGTTCGGGTCATCCGGACGCGACCGTTGGTGCTGCCGGACCAGACGGGGATCGGGGCAACCCCGGTGTGCCGGGCGTAGGCGGCTTCGGTGCGGAACCGTTGAATCCCTGCGGTCTCGCCGACGATCTTGGCGGCGGTCAACGCTCCGCATCCGGGCAGTTCAAGGAGGGCAGGAGCGATTGCGGCAGAGGCCTTCTCGATGCGTCTGGCCAGGGTGTTGATCTGCTCGGTGAGGCGGTCGATGTCGGTGAGTTCGTCGAGGGTGAGCTCAGCGACCAACCCGGTTTGGGTGGTGAGCCACTCGCGGATCGCGGTCCGATGTTTGCGGCAGTCCAAGGTCTGCGGCTTCGGTTCCCGGCCGGGCTCGAGCTCGTGCAGATGCCACCGCAGCCGGTTGATCATCGCGGTGCGGATCTTGACCAGGTCCTCGCGGCGGTCGACCAGCAGCTTCAGCTCGCGGGACCGCTCATCATGGGACGCGACCGGCAGGTCCGGCTCCCGGAGCACCGCGCGGGCGACGGCGAGAGCGTCGATCGGGTCGGACTTGCCCCGGGTTCGGGCGGAGGCGCGGACTTGGGCCATCAGCTTCGCCGGGACCCGCACCACGTGCTGCCCGGCGGACAGCAGGTCACGTTCGAGACGGGCGGACATCTGCCGACAGTCTTCGATTCCCCAGGTCAGATCGGTTCCGAACTCGGACCTCGCCCAACGGATCACCTTCTGATGCCCGACCGTGGTGGCCGCGACGACCTTCTCGCCGAGCCTGCGGCCGACGTCATCGACGGCGACGAAGGTGTGCGTGCGCTTGTGTACATCGGTTCCAACTACAACCATGGTGGTTGCCTCCCAAACCTGTGAGGTGGATGGTTGGACCGGCCGGCGGACACATCTCAGTGGGGGCGGTGCCACGCTCCTATCAAGTCACGCCGGTCGGTTCCAGCTCACCGAGCACCGGCAAAACGCATGGTGACCAGCCCTGAACGAGCGGGGCGGCAGGCGCGCATAGAGCCAGATGCCCGGTGAACTGAACCCAACCACCGCAGCGGCGTCAGCACCAGAGACTCCCCAGCTAAGAAAGTGTCTCGGGCCGGTGACACGACCGCGGCAGCTCCAGAATCACACTGAGCGGCACGCATGGCTGTCGCGATCGCCCCTCACTCCGACTGGAGCGGGGCGATGCCATCGCGACGGACTCTCAGCGGCGGGTGACGATGCGGTGGATGAGGCGGGCGGCGGTGCGGGCCGTGCGGTTGTCGACATCCAGCGACGGGTTGAGCTCGGCGACGTCGAGGAGGCGGAGCTTGCCGCTCGCGGCCACCACGTCGCACACCCGCGAGATCACCTCGAGCGGAACGCCCAGGCCCGCCGGCGCGGAGACGCCGGGGGCGACGGCCGCGGGCAGCACGTCGAGATCGATCGTGAGGTAGAGCGCGTCGATCCCGCCGAGGAACTCCTGCACGAAGCGCTCCACGGCGGGCATCGACAGCACGCCGCACTCGTCGTCGAGCAGGTACCGCACACCGAGGCACTCGGCCTCGTCGAACAGCGCGCGGGTGTTGCCCGGCTGCGAGATCCCCACGACGGCGTAGTCGAGTCGTCGCCCGAGGGACGCCTCCCGCTCCGCCATCTGCCGGAACGGCGTGCCGGAGC
>NZ_JAFRFW010000592.1:0-2214 GCF_017434145.1 Saccharopolyspora sp.
CGCGCGGCAGTGACGGCGGCCGGCGTCGGCATGGGCGCGGTCGCCGCGGCCGGAGCGGCCTGGTGGGGTCTGCGCTACTGGCGCAGGCACCGCTGAACGCAGCGAAATCCCAGGTGATCGAGGCCGTCCGCGACCGATTCAGAGACCTTGCAGCGGCCAGGGGCGGCCGACTACAAAGGAATTGCGGACCCTGGCTCGGCCAGGGGCGACGCGGAGGAGAAGCGGCGCTCCCCCTGAACCGGGCTCCGTGCGTGCGGACGGAGCACCCACGCGCAGCCGCCACGAGAGGCTGAAACGTCGACCGGGTTGCGTACCGGGACGCCGGACGCCTAGCCCAAGAGTTACGACACTTGTTGCACGCTTGGTAACCCGTCCGTTCACGCAAGACGGCGCCTGCCTGCCGGCGGGCGCCGTCGTTCGTGCGCAGCGAAATCCGCGCGAAACGTGCGCGGCCTGCCGGTGAATGTCGTTGACCGGGCTCAGCACGGTGGGTAACTTCCGAATCCCATCCGCGTTGTCGTGGAGGACTTTCCACCCGAGCCCACTGGACGACCCCACGAAGACGTCCGGGACCGTGGGCGAGCAGCCCCAGGAGGTTCCGTGGGCTCGAACCGTTCGCGCCGCCTCGTGGCGGTGCTGATCAGCGCAGCGGCGGTGGTGACGATCGGCGGCGGTTCGTCCGCGGGCGCGCAGCAGCCACCGGAAGTGCGGCACAGCGAGGTCGACCCCGCCGTCACCGAGAAGGTGCGGGCGATGAGCCTCGAGGAGAAGGTCGGCCAGCTGTTCGTCACCTACGCCTATGGCCGCGACGCGGACACCCCGCACCCGCAGAACCGCGAGGAGTTCGGCGTGGACACCCCGGCGCAGGTGGTGCAGCGCTACCACCCGGGCGGGCTGATCCACTTCAGCTGGACCGACAGCCTGTACGAACCGCGGCAGATCGCCGAGCTGTCCAACGGCGTGCAGCGGGCGGCTACCTCCTCCGGTGCCGGAATACCGCTGCTGATCTCCACCGACCAGGAGCAGGGCCAGGTGAGCAGGCTGCCGGAACCGGTCACGCAGCTGCCGGGGAACATGGCGCTCGGCGCCGGCCGCAGCGCGGCCGACACCGGCCTGTCCGCGCGGATCACCGGCGAAGAGATGCGCGCGATGGGCCTCAACCAGGACTTCGCGCCCAGCGGCGACGTCAACGTGAACCCGGCCAACCCGGTGATCGGGGTGCGTTCGTTCTCGTCCGACCCGCAGCTGGCGGCGCGGCTGACCGGAGCGGCCGTGCACGGTTACCAGGACCCGGGCGCGGCCGGCGTGTCGGCGGCCGCCAAGCACTTCCCCGGGCACGGGGACACCAACCAGGACAGCCACACCGACCTGCCGGTCATCGAGCACACCCGCGAGCAGTGGGAACGGCTGGACGCGCCGCCGTTCCGGGAGGCGATCGAGGCGGGCACGGACGCGGTGATGAGCGCGCACATCGTGGTGCCGAACCTGGATTCCTCCGGTGAGCCCTCGACGCTGTCACCGACGGTGCTGACCGGGATGCTGCGCGACGAGCTGGGCTACAAGGGCGTGATCACCACGGACTCCCTGCAGATGGACGGGGTGCGGGCGAAGCACCCGGACGCCGAGATCCCGGTGCTGGCGTTGCGGGCGGGCGCGGATCAACTGCTGATGCCGCAGAACCTCCAGGTCGCGATCGACGGGGTGCTGGACGCGGTCCACACCGGCGCGCTGACCGAGGACCGCATCGACGCGAGCGTCGAACGGATCCTCGAGATGAAGCGCAAGCGCGGCGTGCTGGACGCGCCGTTCGTGGACACCGGCCGCGTGGACCGGACCGTCGGCAGCCGGGAGCACGCGCAGCAGGCGCAGCGGATCACCGACCGGACCACGACGCTGCTGCGCAACGACGCCGGTCAGCTCCCGATGCGGCAGAAGCCCGGGAAGATGCTGGTCACCGGCGCCGGAGAGGACGCGACCGGGGCACTGGCGGATCGCGTGCGGGCGCGCGGGCCGCAGGCGACCTCGCTACCGACGGGGAAGGCACCGACCCGGCAGCAGATCTCGCAGGCGGTGCAGGCCGCGAAGGGCAACGACGTGACGGTCGTGCTGACCAACGCGGCGTGGGACGCGGACAACGCCGCCCAGCAGGAGCTCGTGCGCGCGTTGCAGCGGGCGAACGTGCCGGTGGTGGCCGCGGCCGTGCGGGACCCGTAC
>NZ_JAFRFW010000593.1:0-3057 GCF_017434145.1 Saccharopolyspora sp.
GCGGGCAGCACCTCCAGCGTCGCGGCCGAGCGGTCGAGCTGCCTGCCGCCGTGGTTGGACACGACCACGCCGTCGGCGCCGCGACGCACGACCTCGCGCGCGGCCTCGGCGGTGTTGATCCCCTTGACGATGAGCCTGCCGGGCCAGCGCTGCCGCAGCCGCTCCAGCGCGGCGAAGTCCAGACCGGGGTCGAACAACGTGCGCGCCAGGTCCTCCGAGGTGTAGTTGCCGCGCACCCCGTCGAGGCAGGCGAAGCCGATGCCCGGGGTGGTCAGCTTGTGCAACCACCACGCCGGGAACATCGACATGTTCAGGAACGTCCTGGCCGTCAGCGCAGGCGGGATGGTCAGCCCGTTGGCCACGTCCTTGAGGCGCTTGCCCGGCACCGAGGTGTCCACGGTCAGCAGCAGCGTCGAGCAGCCCGCGGCTTCGGCCCGCGAGATGAGCAGTTCGTTCAGCTCGGCGTCCTGCGTGTAGTAGAGCTGGAACCACAGCGCGACGCCGGGCGCGGCCTCCCGGACGTCCGCGACGGACGTGGTGGCCATGGTCGACAGCGAGTACGGGACGCCGAAGTGCTCGGCGACGCGGGCCACCGCCGCCTCGCCGTGGTGGTGCATCATCCGCGTGTAACCGGTCGGCGCGAACACCAGCGGCAGCGCGCTGCGTTCGCCCGCGAGCTCGACCGCGGTGTCCGGATCCGTCACCGGACGCAGTGGTTCCGGACGCAGCGTCACGCGCCGGAAGGCGGCGATGTTGCGGGCGGCGGTGATCTCCTCCTCGGCCGAGCCGTCGACGTAGTCGAACACCGCGCGGGGAGTGGTGCGCCGGGCCGCGGCGCGCAGCTCGCCGATGGTGCGGGCGTTCTCCAGGCGGCGGGCGGTGCGGCCGAACGCCGGCTTGCTGAACTGCACGACCTCGCGCAGCTGCGACCACTTCGGCAGTTGCCGCGCCCGCGAGACGGCGGCCAGGGAGATCTTGTTCGGCATCGGTTCCTTCCTCGGGCGGGACATCATCACACGATTGCCCCGCTTCGGTCACCGGCAGCGGGCCACGGCCCGAGCGCGGGCCGGGGTTCGCTCGTGCGCTGGTGCCACCGGGCTCGGACCCGAGGCCGCTCGGCGCCGATTCCCGGCCGCACCGGGAGGGACGTGTAATTCGCTCTCCCCGCCGGAACGGGAGTTCTGCTGCGGTAGGCTGAAACGAGTCGGTGCTGGGGGGCGGCAGCCGCACTGGGGTTCTGGCGCTGGGGTTTCCAGCACTGCGGATCACGGCATTGCGGGCTGCGGCCACCGGGGGTCGCGGCGCTGGGGGCGTCGTTTCGCCGACTGTGATTTTCCTTGCGACCGGGGAGCTGGGGACGATCAGCGGCATCGGGAGTGCAAAGCTGACCGTGCCGTGCAACGCCGTCCGATCCCCGCTCGCAGGCGATGCGGAGCGGATCGCCGCTCTTGCACGACCGGCCGCCCGCGCGCTGCGAACAGCGCCGGACGGCGAACCGGAACTACCGCTGCGAGGTGTGCCCACCCATGACCGACTCCGCGAGCACCGCGACAGCGGACTCCGGCCGGGACGTCGCAGCACCGCGGGCGGCGGTGCTGATCGCCGTGCTGGTCGTCTCGGCCTTCGTGATGATCCTCAACGAGACGATCCTGAGCGTCGCGTTGCGCGATCTGACCGAGGACCTGGGCGTGTCCACCACCACCGTGCAATGGCTGACCAGCGGGTTCCTGCTGACCATGGCGGTGGTCATCCCGATCACCGGATTCCTGCTGGAGCGGTTCACCCCGCGGCAGGTCTTCCTGGCCTCGCTGACGCTGTTCAGCGCGGGCACGTTGCTCAGCGGGCTCGCACCTGGATTCGGAGTCCTGCTCGCCGGGCGCGTGGTGCAGGCGTTCGGCACCGCGGTGATGCTGCCGCTGCTGATGACCTCGGTGATGCGGCTGGTCTCGCCCGCCAACCGCGGCGCGACGATGGGCACGATCACCATCGTCATCGCGGTGGCCCCCGCGATCGGTCCGACGATCGGCGGAGCGGTGCTGGCCTGGCTGGGCTGGCGGTGGATGTTCTGGCTCGTGCTGCCGTTGTCGTTGCTGGCGCTGGTGATCGGTGCGGTCTGGATGCGGCTGGACGCCGCGACCCGGCGGGTGCCGCTGGACGTCGGCTCGGTGCTGCTGTCCGCGCTCGGATTCGGCGGTGTCCTCTACGGGCTTTCCGCGATGGGGGAGTCCGCGGGCGGGCACCAGCCGGTGCCACCGTGGGCGGCGATCTCCGTCGGCGCGGTCGCGCTGGTGGTGTTCGCAGCGCGCCAGGTGCGGCTGCAACGCGACGACCGCGCGCTGCTCGACCTGCGCCCGCTGACCTACCGCCCGTTCGTCGTCGCGCTGGTGCTCGCCGCGCTGCTGTTCATGTGCCTGCTGGGTGCCGGGGCGATCCTGCTGCCGCTGTACCTGCAGACGGTGCTGGGAACCAGCACGTTCGTCAGCGGCCTGGCGGTGCTGCCGGGCGGGCTGGTGCTGGGAGTGCTCGGGCGCCCGGTGGGGCGGTTGTTCGACCGCTTCGGCGCGCGGCCGCTGGTGATCCCGGGGGCGCTGGCGATGGCGGTGTCGCTGTGCCTGTTCGCCACGCTCGGGCCGGACTCGGCGCTGGGCGCGGTCATCGGGATCCACATCCTGCTGATGACCGGGCTCGGGCTGATGATGACGCCGCTGATGACCGAGTCGCTGAGCGTGCTGCCGGACCACCTCTACTCGCACGGCAGCGCGATCCTGTCCACGCTGCAACAGGTCGCGGGCGCGTTCGGCACCGCGGTGTTCGTCACCGTCGCGGCCGCTGGCAGCTCGGCCGCGACCGGAGCGCCCGACGCCGCCGGGTTGCGGACCGCGTTCGTGGTGGCTGGAGGTGTCGGGGTGCTCGCGTTCGTCACCGCGCTGTTCGTGCGCGGGCGCGGGGGCGCCGCGGCTGCGGGCGCGACCATCGGCGACGGTCGGCAGGAGCCCAGGGACCGGACGTTCTCCAAGCGGTAGCGTGGAACCGTCCGGGCGCCGGAACGGGCGCTCA
>NZ_JAFRFW010000594.1:0-3697 GCF_017434145.1 Saccharopolyspora sp.
AACCTCAGCGGCTCCCTCGCTCCGGGATCGATTTCTGACGTATGCCCATACGCGGCGAAATCGCTGTCCTCGCGAGGAAGCCGCTGAGAACCCGCCGCGGTGCCGGTTGCTGGCATGGTCACTGCTCAGCGGCTCCGCCGCTGACAAGACAAGACCGAAAATCATACTGAAACGACTCCTGCGAAGCGTTCGTTGCTACGGGTCGAGCAATGGCACTGATGCCTTTCGTCGCAGCGGGTTGCAGTGCTATCGGGACAGCGAGTGCGTGGCGGTGGCGCCGCCGTCGGCGACGAATTCGGCGCCGGTGGAGTACGAGCTCTCGTCGCTGGCGAGGAAAACCGCCAGCTGCGCGATCTCGTCGGGTTGCCCGACCCGCTTGAGCGCGACCCGGGCGCCGACGTGGTCGTTCATCTCGGGTCCGCCCAAGCTGCGCACCATGTCGGTGTCGATCATCCCGGGGTGCACCGAGTTCACCCGGATGCCGCGCTCGCCGAGTTCCATCGCGGCGACCTTGGTCATCCCGCGGATGGCGAACTTGCTGGCGGTGTAGGCGATCGTGAACGGCATCCCGCCCAGGCCCTCCACAGAGGACACGTTGATGATCGAGCCGCCCGCGGGCATCGAGCTCAGCACCGCGCGCATCCCGAGGAAGGTGCCGATCTGGTTGATCCGCACGACCCGCTCGTAGTCGGCCAGCGCGGTCTCGCCGAGTTCGGCGAAGTGCAGCACTCCGGCGTTGTTGAGCAGCACGTCGACCGGCCCGAACGCGGACTCGGCCGCGCGCACCGCGACCGGCCATTCGTCCTGTTCGGACACGTCGAGGTGCTCGAAGCGCGCGCTCTCGCCGAGTTCGTCGGCCAGCGCCTTGCCCGGCTCGTCGGCCACGTCGGCGAGCAGCACGCTCGCGCCCTCCGCGACGAAGCGCCGCGCGGCGGCCGCGCCCTGACCTCCCGCCGCGCCGGTGATGATCGCGGTCTTTCCTTGCAAACGCGCCATAACGGGACTCACATCATCTCGTCGGTCAACGGCATGAGCACCGTTTTGACTTCGGTGTAGGACTCGAAGGAGCTGCGGCCGCCTTCCCGGCCCAGCCCGGACTGCTTGTATCCGCCGAACGGCAGGTGCGGCTCGACCTGGAACCCGTTGATGCCGACCGTCCCGGCGCGCAACCTGCGCGAGACCCGGAACGCGCGCTGCGCGTCCGCGGTGAAAACGCCCGCGCCGAGGCCGTATTCGGTGTCGTTGGCCAGCCGCACGGCTTCGTCCTCGTCCGAGAACGGCACGACCGAGAGCACCGGCCCGAAGATCTCCTGCTGGGCGATGCCCATCTTGTTGTCCACGTCCGCGAAGATCGCCGGGTTCACGAAGTTCCCGGCACCGAGTTCGCCGTCCGGCCGATCGCCGCCGCTGATCAGCCGGGCGCCGTCCTGCTTGCCGGATTCGACGAAGCCCAGCACCCGGTGCAGCTGCTTGTCGTTGATCAGCGGGCTGGAGAGCACGGCCGGGTCGAACGGGTCGCCGTAGGTGACCGAACCCGCGATCATCTCGGCCGCGGTCAGGAACTCGTCGTAGACGTCGCGGTGCACCAGCGCCCTGCTGCACACCACGCATCCCTGCCCGGACAACCCGAGCGTCACCATGCCCATCGCGGTCATCCCGGCCAGCGAGGCGTCGGTGTCCGGGAAGACGATGGCGGGGCTCTTCCCGCCGAGTTCCAGCGAAACCCGCTTCAGCGTGGCCGCGGAGACCTCGACGATGCGCCTGCCGACCTCGCGGCTGCCGGTGAAGCTGATCTTGTCCACCAGCTCGTGGCCGATCAGCGCTCCGCCGGTGGGTTCGCCGGTGCCGGTGACGACGTTGACCACGCCGTCCGGCACGCCGGCATCGGCGAGCAGTTCCACCATCCGCAGCACGACGAACGTCGCGTACTCGGACGGTTTGAGCACGACCGTGCAGCCCGCCGCCAGCGCGGGAGCGAGTTTCTGGGCGTAGAGCAGGAAAGGCGCGTTCCACGGCAGGATCGCGGCGGCCACGCCGATCGGTTCCCGCAGCGTCATCGCGAGGTGCTCGCCGCCCTGATAACCGGGCAGCGTCTCACCACCGGCCTTGTCGATCCAGCCCGCGTGGTGGTCGAAGACGTCCGCGGCGGCCTCCACCGAAGCCGCGTAGACGTTGCCGAACGACAGCGGAACTCCGTTGTCGAGCGCTTGCAGCCCGCGCAGCTCGTCGGCGTTCTCGCGCAGCAGATCCGCGTAGCGGTGCAGGATTTTCACGCGCTGCCCGGCTGGCAGGTTCGGCCAAGGCCCTTCGTCGAAGGCGCGGCGCGCGGCGCGGACCGCTTCGTCGACGTCCTCGGCATCGGCGACCGGGAACGTACCCACCGGTTCCTGCGTCGCCGGGTGCAGATGCGTCCACGTCTTGCCGGAGCGGGCCTGCCGCCACTGGCCGTCCACGAACAACGAGCCGTCCTGCAGCCCCACCTGTGCGCGATGCTGTTGCACGGTCAGCGACATCGTTGTCACTCCTGTCGGTCGTCCGGCGCGGGTTGCCCGTGGCGCGGGATCCGCGGCACCGCCGGAAGTTCTCCGCCGCGCGCCTGCCTGCTGCGCTAGCCCAGCGAGAGCAGGTCGGTGCTGGAGAACATGCCGTCTCCGCGGTCGGCGAAGTAGCCGCCGACCACCTCCGCGAGTTCCGCGGTGCTCCAGGTATCGCCTGCCGCGTCGAACCGCTGCTCGATCTTCGGCGGCGCCATCAGCGCGACTTTCCCGCCGTGCACGACGAAAACCTGCCCGTTGATGGCGTCGGCCGCGGGTGCGGCCAGGTAGCTGACGAACGGCGCCACGTGCTCGGTGGACAGCGGATCGACCCCGGTTTCCGGAGCGGGGCCGAAGATCTGGTCGGTCATCGCCGTCCGCGCACGCGGGCAGATCGCGTTCGCCCGCACGCCGTAGCGCGCCAGCGCGCGAGCCGTGGAAACCGTCAGCGAGGCGATGCCCGCCTTCGCCGCGGCGTAGTTCGGCTGGCCTTCGGCGCCGAACAGGAACGCCTCCGACGCGGTGTTCACGATCCGCCCGTACACCGCCGACCCGGTGTCCTTGGACTGCTGGCGCCAGTGCGCCGCGGCCCCGCGGCAGACCAGGAAGTGCCCGCGCAGGTGCACCCGGATGACGTCGTCCCACTCCTGGTCGCTCATCTTGAAGACCATGCGGTCGCGCAGCAGGCCGGCGTTGTTCACCACGACGTGCAGTCCGCCGAAGCGCTGCACCGCGGTCGAGAGCAGCTCGTCGGCCACGGCCTGTTCGCTGATGTCGCCGCGCACGGCGGCGGCTTTGCCGCCTGCCTCCTCGATCTCGCCGACCACCGCGTCCGCGGCCGCCGAGACGTCGTTGACCACCACGTCCGCACCGGCGCCCGCCAGCGCGAGCGCTTCCGAACGGCCGAGCCCGGCGCCCGCGCCGGTCACCACGGCGACCTTGCCGCGCAGGCCCAACGCCTGACTGTCCACTGTAGAACTCCTTCGTCGCGGGTTTCGCGGTTGCGCACCGCCGCGGCGGTTCGTGCGCGGAGCACGGCCGCGGCGAACGGCGGCCGGACTCCACTAGTCGAAAGTGACGATCTGGCGGACCAAGGCGGCATCACCGCTGCTCAGCGCGCTCAGCCCGTCGTTGATGTCGGAAAGGGCGATCCGCCTGCTCAC
>NZ_JAFRFW010000595.1:0-8704 GCF_017434145.1 Saccharopolyspora sp.
CGCCGCCCGGCGCAAGCCTCGGACCGCGCTACCCGCGCCCGGCATTCGCTGCGGACCGGGCCTCAGTCCCTGGCGCCGGGCACCACGCCTTGCGCGGTACCCGCGACGCCGTAGTGCCCGGCTCGATGGTCGAGCTGCTCGCGCAACGCGAGCACAGCGGCCGCCCTCCCCTGCGGGGTCTCCACATCGTCCACTGTGGAGAGCGCGGCGGCCGTCGACGAGTCCGCCCTGGCAACCCCGACCGCGCCGGCGCCGGCTGCGGACCCGGAACGGCCGGCGAGTACGGCTCCGGATCCCGAGCGGTCGAGCTGAGTCGCCAGGCGGGCCACCACGCTCGCACGGCTTCCCGCGTCATCTCCGCGTTCCGCACCGCCGGTCAGGACCAGGGCCAGCGGCGCGGGCTGGACCTCACCGGAGGCCGTGGCGAACCCGCCTTCGCTCAACCCGCCCAGGGCGGCCGACCGCTCTTCCGGGGAGACCTGAGGCTGTCCGGTCGCCTGGTCCAGCATGGTCAGCGGCCCCAGCAACCCGCCCGTGAGCGTGCCGAGATCCGTCGCGGTCGGCAGCTGCACCCCGGCGGGCAGCAACCGGGTGACCACCCGGCTCAACTGGTCCGCACGGTCCGGTGCGGCGACCGCCTCGGTGAGCTGCATATCACCGGTCACGCGGCCGCCCGCCGCCTCGATCATGCGGCGCGCGCCGTCCCGCTCCTGTTGTGGAACGTCCCACGAGCTGACCAGGACGACTCCGCGGTCGGCGAGCTGACCCCGCACCGCCATCGGAGCCGTCGCGGCGCTGAAGCGCAGCGCTCCGTCGAGGCGCGCTTGCAACGCCGTGCGTTCGGCGCTCAGCTCGCCGACCTGGTGGCTCAGCGAATCCCGCTCGCTACCGACGTGGGACAGCAACCGGTCGCTCAACGACGTCGACCCGAGCACGATCCCGACCGCCAGTGCCAGGAACACCGCGGCCAACGAAACCAGGTGATGCCGCATCGAGATCACACGAACCACCCCTTCACCAACGCGAGCGCGGACTGCCCGGCATCCTGCAGCACGGCGAGGAACGAGGTCCCGAATCCCGATGCCGCCAGCGCGATGAACACGACCGCGAGCACGGCCAGCACCAGCAGCAGGAGCGCTGCATTCGAGCCGGTCCCGCGCTGCAAGACCGCAACGGCCGACCCGTCGACGAGCCTGCTGCCCAGCCGCAACCGGGTCAGGAACGTGGACGGGTTCGATCCGGAGCGACCCCGGTCCAGGAACTCGTGCAGGGTCGCCTGGAACCCGACGGTCACCACCAGCTGCGCCGCACGAGCATCCGCGATCAGCAAGGCCAAGTCTTCGGGATTGCCGGAGGCCGGGAACGTCAGCGCACCGATACCCAGGTCCTGGATGCGCTCGATGCCGGGAGCGTGTCCGTCGACATGAGCGGGAACGACCACTTCGGTGCCCCGTTTGAGGGTGGCCGTCTCGATGCCGTTGGGGTCACCGACGACCACGTCGGGGTGATATCCGGCACGTCGCAGCGTGTCCGCTCCGGTGTCCACTCCGATCAGCACCGGGCGGTAATGCTTGATGTACCGCTTGAGCCGTTTGAGGTCGTCGACGTGCCCGTAGCCGGGCGCCAGCACGAGCACGTGGCGGCCTTCCATCGGCACGCTCACGTCCGGAACCCCGATCCCGTCCAGGATCAGCATCCGCTCGGTGCGCAAGAACTCGATGGTGTTGGCGGAGAAAGCTTCCAACTGCGCGGTCATCCCGGCCTTGGCCTCGATGAGCTGATCCGCGATCGAGTCCGCGTCCTGTTCCTGGCCGTAGGCGAGTTCCTCGTCGCCGGAGTACACCACGCCCTCGTGCAACCGAATGCGCGCGCCGTCCTTGACCGATCGCAGGACGTCCGAACCGACGTCGTCGATCAGGGTGACGTCCGCGCCGGAGAGGACCTCCGGCCCCAGGTTGGGGAAGCGTCCCGAGATCGACGGCGCGGCGTTGACCACCCCCACCACACCGGCTTCGACCAAGGCGTCCGCGGTGCGGCGATCGAGGTCCACGTGATCGAACACGACGACGTCGCCCGGGCCGAACCGCCGCGGCAGTTCGCCGGGACGGTGCGCTACCCGCGCCGTCCCGGCCACACCAGGACGGCTGTCCTCCTGGCGGGTGAGGAGACCACTGATCTTCATGAACCGATGGTGACAAACAGATCACCGAACGCAGGACCGCCACGCCGTACCGGTACCGCCGTTCACCGATATTTCACTGCTCTGAACGGAGCAACGAGATCAGCGGCTGCGCTTACGCGTCCCCTTGCTCTTGCCGCTTCCCTGGCCACTGCCGGTATCCGCCTTGTCCGAGGCCGCAGTCGCCAGCAACTCCTCCGCGTGCGCGCGGCCGGTCGCGGTCGAGTCCAGGCCCGCCAGCATCCGGGCGAGTTCGGCCACTCGGCGCTCGTCCGCCACGGTGCGCACGTCGCTGCGAGTCAGTCCCGTGTCGTTGGAACCCTTGTCGACCACGAGGTGCCGATCGGCGTACGCGGCGACCTGCGCGAGGTGCGTGACGACGATGACTTGGTGCGTGCGGGCCAATCGGGCCAGCCGCCGACCGATCTCCACTGCGGCGCGGCCACCCACCCCGGCATCGACCTCGTCGAACACCAGCGTCGGCACCGTGTCGGCGTCGGCAAGCACCACTTCCAGCGCGAGCATCACGCGGGAGAGTTCGCCGCCCGAAGCCCCCTTGTGAATCGGCAGTGCCGGCGCGCCCGAGTGCGCGACCAGGCGCAGTTCCACCTCGTCGGTGCCCTCCGGGCCGGCCGTCAACGTCCGGTCCCCGACGCGCAGCGCCGATGGATCGTCGGCGTTGGCCTCCTTCGGCTCCACGACGACCTCCAGCCGGGCCTGTGCCATGGCCAGCCCGGACAGTTCCGCGGAGACCGACTCCGCGAGTCCGCTCGCAGCCTCGACGCGAGCGTCCGACAGCGCCTGGGCGTGCTGTGCGAGTTCACCGGCCAACTCATCGCGGCGTCCCGCGAGTTCGGCCAGCGCCTCTTCGGAGGTGTCCATCCCCGCCAGCCGGTTACGCGCCTCCGCGGCCCATTCCAGAACCCCGTCGACGTCGGCGGCGTACTTCTTCGTCAGGTTCTTGAGCTCGGCTTGGCGTGCCAGCACCTGCTCCAGCCGACCCGGGTCGACCTCCAGCCGGTCCAGGTAACCGCCGAGCTCGGCGCCGACATCGGCCAGCACCGCGGCGGCTTCGGCGACCCGAGGTTCCAAGTCGCGCAGCGCCGGGTCCTCAGCACCGCCGAGCCTGCGCCGCGCGTCCCCGAGCATCCCCATGGCACCGGGGGCTTCCGGGTCGCCGTCCGCAGCACCGCTGACCGCTTGCTGTGCGCCGGTGGCGATCTCGCGCAGCTGATCGACGTCCGAAAGCCGGCGGGCTTCGTCGACCAGAGCCTGATCCTCTCCCTGCTCCGGAGCGACGGCGTCGATCTCGGACAGGCCGTGCCGCAGCAGGTCCGCCTCCCGCGCCCATTCCTGAGCGCGCTCGGTGCGCTCCTTGAGCTCGCGGACCACCTCGGTCCACTCGGCACGGACCCGCTGGTACTCGGCCAGCGCGGAGGCGACCGGCTCACCCGCGAAACGGTCCAACGCCGCGCGCTGCTCACCGGGGCGCAGCAACCGGAGCTGATCGTTCTGCCCGTGCACGGCCAGCAGCTGGTCGGAAAGATCGGACAGCACCGCGTTCGGCACCGCCCGTCCTCCCAAGTGCGCGCGCGAACGACCGTCCGAGTTCACACTGCGCAGTGCGAGGAGACTGCCGTCCTCGTCGGGTTCGGCACCGGCCTCTCGCGCGACCTTGACGGCGCCCGAGTCCGCGGTGACCTCGAAACGTCCCTCCACCAGCGCTCGAGGGGTGTCGGACCGGACCCGCGACGCGTCGGCACGCCCGCCGCTGAGCAGGTGCAGCCCCGTGACCACCATCGTTTTGCCCGCCCCGGTCTCGCCGGTCACCACGGTCAATCCCGGGTGCAGCTCGAGCGTGGCGTCATCGATGACGCCCAGTCCCTGGATGCGCATCTCCGCCAACACATCGAGCACCCTAGCGGTCCGCCCCGACCGGCTGAGGGGTGCCAGTCCGATCAACGCGGCCAACCCGAACGGAGCGGTGAGTCGGCCACTACCTCCGCCGCCGGTCACGGGCGTTCAATCCGCCGCAGGCCCGCGCCATCCCTGCACCGGCAACTCGAACTTGCGCACCAAGCGTTCGGTGAAGGACGCGTCGTACAACCGGACCAGGCGCAGCGGGTTGGCACCGGCGACGACCTCCACCCTGGCGCCCGCCGGCAGGTCGAAGTGCCGTTGCCCGTCACAGCACAGCACCGCGTCGTGGCCGCCCTGATCGATCTCCAGCGCGAGCGTCGAGTTCCGGGACACCACCAACGGTCGCGCGAACAGCGCGTGCGCATTGCTGGGAACCACGAGCAATGCCTGCACTTCGGGCCAGACGACCGGACCACCGGCGGAGAACGCATAGGCCGTCGATCCGGTCGGGGTGGAGCACAGCACCCCGTCGCAGCCGAAAGCCGAGACCGGTTGGCCGTCGACCTCCACGACGGCGTCGAGGATGCGTTCCCGGCTGCTCTTCTCGACGCTGGCCTCGTTCAACGCCCACGTCGTGGCGAGCACGCGACCGTCGAGCATCGCAGTGACATCGATGGTCATGCGTTCCTCGACGTGGTAGCGCCCTTCGACGACAGCCAGCACCGCCTGGTCCAGCGCATCCGAGTCCGCCCCGGCCAGGAACCCCACCCGGCCCAGGTTCACCCCGAAAACGGGCACTCCTGGCAGCCTCGCCAACTCCGCGGCTCGCAACAAGGTGCCATCGCCACCGAGGACGAACACCAACTCGGTGCCGGCAGCGGCGTGCAGTCCGGTGGGCACGGCCTCGGTGTAGCAGCCCGGGCTGAGCTCGCGCGCCTCGTCCTCCAGGACCCGGACCCGCACCCCGGCGCCGACGAGCTGTCCCGCGACCTTCTCCGCCGTGCGCAGGTTGTGCTGCCTGCCGGTGTGCACCACCAACAGCACTTCTCGGGTCAACTACCGCTCCCTTGCCGCTCATCGGACGTGCTCGCGACAGCTGCGGCGTCGGTGACACCGCCGTTGTTCGCAGTCTGCGGTCCTCTGCGGACCGCGTCCACCACGAGCTCGGTGGCTTCCGAAGCGCTGGTGCTCGAGCCCGCCCGCAACCACACGAAGAACTCCACGTTTCCCGACGGTCCGGGCAGCGGGCTGGCTTCCACAGCACGCAACCCCAGACCGCTGTCCGCGGCGAAGCGCACGACGTCAACGACGGCTTCGGTGCGCAGCCCCGGATCACGCACCACTCCACCGGATCCGAGGCGTTGCTTGCCCACCTCGAACTGCGGCTTGATCATCAGCACCAGGTCGGCGTCCTGCACCGCGCACGCGTGCAGCGCGGGCAGGACCAGCTTGAGCGAGATGAACGACAGATCGGCCACCACGAGGTCGACCTTTCCACCGATGTCCTCCGGGCTCAGCGAGCGCACGTTCGTGCGGTCCTGCACGCGGACCCGCTCGTCGGTCTGCAACGCCCAGACGAGCTGTCCGTATCCGACGTCCACAGCGACGACCTCGCGCGCGTCGCGTCGCAACAGCACGTCGGTGAATCCGCCGGTCGACGCGCCCGCGTCGAGGCAACGCCGACCACTGATCGAAAGACCTTCGGGCTCGAAAGCCGTTAGTGCCCCCAAGAGCTTGTGCGCTCCGCGGGAAGCCCACCGCGGGTCGTCCACGTCCTCGTTCACGACGATGGGCGCGGCGGTCTCAACGGCAGTGGCGGACTTCTTGGCCACCATTCCGCGCACGGTCACCCTGCCCGCGGCGACGAGTTCGGAGGCGTGCTCGCGCGACCGAGCCCAACCACGCCGTACCAGTTCGGCGTCCAAACGCGCTCTGCGTGGCACTGCTTCACCCACCGCCGGTCGGACCGGAATGCATGTTCTCGGCTTTGCTCAACGCGTCCGACAACGCCGAGTGCACCGCTTCGAACCGTTCGACGTGTTCGGCCACCGGCAGCTCACGCACCTCATCGAGGCGTGCGAGGGCCGCGCTGATGGCCTGCTCGGCGGCAGAACCGTCGTCCACCTGCCTCGCCAACATCGACGGATTCGGCACCGAGGGTTCGCCCTGCTGCCCTGGAGAGGTCATCGTCTCCCGCCTCTGTTGCGACGTCGCCGGGCATGTCACGGCGACCAAGTCAACGCTATCCGACCGCAGCGGCCGGTGCGCGGAACCGGCCGGGTCAGTCCAGACCGAGTTCCCGCAATGCCCGACTCGCTTCCGCGTCGCCCGCCTGCAAGGCGACCTCGCCGGAACCGGCCGCCCACCACGCAGCGCACAACGCGCGCAGCGCCGTGAGCCGGTCACCGCCGCCAGCCGCGGCATTTGCCGTGAGCTCCAAGGAGCGTTCCCCGACGCGGACCTTCCACTGCTGCTGTTCGCCGACCGCAGAGTCATCGATCGGCCGGAACAGAGCTCGCATGTCCTCGGCCAAGTGATCCGGGCGCGCGTCGGGTGGTGCGAACAACACCTCGGCCGGAGTGCCCACGCCGGTGAACACCATCAGCGACGGCATCCCGTACCGGACTGCGCCCGCAATGTCGGTGTCCAACCGATCTCCCACCATCAACGGGCGCCGCGCGTCGGCGGAAGCCACGGCACGCTCCAATAGCGGCAGTTCCGGTTTGCCCGCGACCTGCGGCTCCCGGCCGGTTGCAGCGCGCAGGGCGGTCACCATGGCGCCGTTGCCGGGCAGTTCACCGCGCTCGGTCGGCAATGTCGCATCGGAGTTGGAGGCGACCCACAACGCCCCGGCCCGGATAGCCAAACAAGCTTCGGCCAGGTTCCACCACGCGGTCTCCGGCGAATGGCCCTGCACCACTGCGACCGGCTTATCCTCGAACCGCCGCACCGGAGTGAGGCCGACGTGCTCGATTTCCCCTGCCAGCGCATCCGTCCCGACCACGAGAACGTTGGCACCCGCGGACAGCTGCTGCCCCAACAGAGCAGCTCCTGCTTGCGCGCTGGTGCTCACCTCGCTCGCGTCAGCGCTGAGCCCGAGTGAGTTCAGGTGATCGGCGACGGCCTGCCCCGGTTTCGACGCGTTGTTCGTGACGTAGCGCGCGTGCACACCATCTCGACGCAGACCATCGATGGCTTCGTCAGCCCCAGGAGCCAGCTGCCCGCCCCTGTAGACGGTGCCATCGAGATCCAGCAGAACCACGTCGTGGTTCTCGAGCAGAGAGCCGGTCACCGCGCCTCGCCACCTCCGGACTGTTCCGAGCCGTCCGAGGGTGTCGCCCCGTGCGCTCGTTCCGCGTCGTCCTCCGGCTCGTCCACGTCCTTCATGACGGTAAGCGGCCCGACCGCTTCCGCTTCAGCGACGAGTTCCTCCGCGGCTTCGGCACCACCGAGCTGGACGACAAGCTCGTCCAACCGTTCCGGAGCATCGGTCTCGGTTTCGTCGTCGGCGTGCGCGGCATGCACGAACCAGGTGAACGCCTCCTGCACGCGGTCGGCAGCGAGCAGGTTGTCGGCGTACGCGTAGAACAGACGGGCACTCCACGGCTCTTGCCGTTGCGGATCAAGCTCCGGGATCTGCAAGCTCACCACAGAAGCGTCGATCTCGCCGAGGTCCCGGCGCGCGCCCGCCGCAACGATGCGCAGCTCCACAGCTTCCTGCCCGGTCAACTCGGCTGCTTCGGGGCTGCGGCTCAGTTCCAAAGCGCGTTCTGCCCGTCCCAGCGCACGCTCGCAGTCCGCCATGATCGCGACGTGGCCGACGCCGCCGACCATCCGCCGCGCCGCGCGCAGTTCCGACAACGCCTCGGTCCACTCGCCCATCTGGTAGGCCGTGAGCCCGTTGGCCTCGCGAACCGCCCCGATCCGGGAGGCCCGGCGCCGCGCGTAACGCGCGTGCTCGAGCGCCCGCTCCGGTTCGGTGTCCATGAGCTTGCCCGCAGCGACCAGATGCGCAGCGACCTTGTCCGCCAAACCCTTCGGCAGCGAGCGCATCTCCCGTCGGATTTCCTCGTGCAGTTCGGCGGAATCGACGTCTTCGGGCAGCTCCGGCGCGTCCGGGAGCTGTTTGGTCTCCTGTTCCGCGCTCGCCGCATTTCCCGTTTTGCGATCCGGCCGGTCTTTCCCGCGCGGCCGATCGGTGCTGGACCGCTGCCTCCGGTCCTCGCGGCCGTCACCGCCACGCTTTCCGTAGCGATCGTCCTTCCCGGGACGGTCGGCAGGCCGCCGGTTCTCATCCCGTCGGCCTTCCCCCCGCCGATCACCGTCGCGGGCAGGCCCGCCACGGTTCTGACCGGGTCCGCCATGGTCGCGTTTCGGGCCGGCGCCGCGATCGCTGCGGCGGTGGTCATCCTGCTGGCGACCGGAATGCTGGTCCCCGCGGCTGCGGTTCTGTTCCGAACGCCCTCGCCGGTCGTCGAACCTCGGTTTACCTTTACGGTCGTCTCGGGAGTCGCCTTGGCCGCTGCGCCGGTCGTCGCGGCCGAAGGGGCGTCCACCGCGGTCGTCCTGCCTGTCGTGACGACGGGGCCCGCCCGGCCCCTTGCGGTCATCGCGGCGCGCTTCTCGCCGATCCTCGCGCGGTCCGCCCCGCCTGTCGGACGAACC
>NZ_JAFRFW010000596.1:0-4375 GCF_017434145.1 Saccharopolyspora sp.
CGGCGCTCGGGACGTCCGCGGGCTCGTCGGCCGGGGAGTCGAACAGCGCTTCCTGCTCCGAGGTCGCCAGGCCCGAATAGGAGATCCCGACCAGCCGCACCGGCGTGCCCGGCGGTACGGCCACCGCGGTGAGCCGCCGCGCGGCCGCGCTGAACGAGGCCAGGTCCGAGGTCGCGGACGCGAACGTCTCCGCCCGGCTGATCGTGGTGAAGTCCGCGTCGCGCACCTTCAGCGTCACCGTCCGCGCCGCCCGCCCGGACGACACCAGCCTGCGGTGCGCCGATTCGGCCATGCCCGCCACCTCGGCGGCCAGCCGCACCGGTTCGGTGATGTCCACGTCGAACGTGGTCTCCGCGCTGACCTGCTTGGCCTCGGCGCGTTCGGCCACCGGGTGGTCGTCGATGCCGTGCGCCAGGCGGTGCAGTTCGGCGCCGTGCGCCTGCCCGAGCAGCGAAGTGACGTCGCCGGGCTGCATCGCCGCGAGCTCACCGATGCTGTAAACGCCGATGCGGTGCAGCTTCGACTCGGTGACCGGTCCGACGCCCCACAACTTGCGCACCGGCAGCCCGGTGAGCAGCTCGACCTCCTGCTCTGGTGGGACCACCAGCGCCCCGTCCGGCTTCGCCAGCCCGGACGAGATCTTGGCGAGCTGCTTGCCGGAGCCCGCTCCCACCGAGGCGGCCACTCCGACCTCCCGCAGCACCCGCGCGCGCAGGTCCGCCGCGTACTGCTCGACGTGCTCGACCGAGGCGCCCGCCAGCTCCGCGGGTTCCAGGAACGCCTCGTCGATCGAGACCTGCCCCACCACGTCGGAGAGCTCCCGCACGATCTCGAACACCCGGCGGCTCACCGCCTGGTACACCCGCCCGCGCGGCGGCAGCACCACCGCGACCGGGCAGCGCCGCCGCGCCTCGGCCATCGGCATCGCCGAACGGGCCCCGTACTCGCGGGCCTGGTAGCTGGCGCCCGCGACGGTGCCGCGCGGGCCGAGCCCGCCGACCAGCACCGCGCGGCCGGCGACGGTGGGGCGGGCGAGCTGCTCGACGGACGCGAAGAACGCGTCCATGTCCATGTGCAGCACCCATCTCGGCATGGGGTTCATTGAACGAGAAGGCACCGACAAGCACCACGACCGCACCCGCGGCGGGGCGTGTTCAGCGCAGTCGGGAGTGCGCGTAGGCGGTCATGGCGTCGCGCAGGTACGCGGCCAGCCCGGCCGGTTTCTTGCGCTCGATGCGCTTGCGGAACTTCGGCTGGCTCACGTACATCGCGGCCAACCGCAGGTAGGAGTCGCGGTCCGGAGCCCAGAACCGGCAGATCCAGCGGTAGTGCTCGCCCGCGACCTGCTGCACCCGCGGATCCTCGCCGGGCACGCCCGCGAGGAAGAGCTCGGTGAGCCGCGCGCTGATCCGGTTCCATTCCTCGCCGATCGCCTCGGCGTTGTTGCCGTCGGCGTTGGCGGGCAGGTCGAAGCGGTCGGTGCGTTCCGGGTCGAGGTGGCCGATCAGGGCGGTGCCCACCTCGGCGGCTTCGGCGCGGTCCAGCGCCGGGACCGTGCTCGCGTCGTCCGGCGGAGTCGAGTCGTGCAGGTGGTTCGGCACCGCGTCCCTTCCTGAATCCGCGCGGCGACCCCCGCCGCGCGTCCGGCTTTTCCGCGTGGGCACGGTAGCTGAGCGTACCGGGCGCGTGGGCGGTTTCGCGCTCGCCGGGGCGGGCCGTCAGTCCTGCCGCTCGGAATCTTCCGGTTCGGACTCGGACGCCGTCTGCTCGGGCGCGGCCTGCTGCTTCGGCGGGGAGAGGAAGACGACGCCGCGCTCCAGATCCAGCGGACCGCCGGGATCGTGCTCGCGTCCCGGCGAGCCGTCGTCGCCTTCGTGCTTGAGCTTGCGGCCCGGGAAGAGTTCACCGTAGGAAGCCATGCCCCCAGCGTAGATATCCGCGGACCGGCGTTGTGGCGCGACGAGCCGGGCGGACCGGATCGCCGCGCCGGATCAGAACAGCGCGCCTGCCAGCGCGCGGCGGCCCTTCGCGACCCGCTCGTCGCCCTCGGGGAACAGCTCGAACATGCCGACCAGGTACTCCCGCACCCGGTTGCGCTCGTCGCCGGAGGTGCGCTTGACGGTGCGCACCAGCCGGTCGAACGCCTCCTCGACCCGCTGCGCGGCCAGTTCCGCGTCGGCAGCGGCGAGCTGGGCGTCGATGTCGTCCGGCGCGTTGTCGGCGCGTTCGATCGAGGCCGGGTCGGCGTTCTCCGCGCGGGCGCTGAAGCGCACCTGGGCGAGCGCGGCCTTGGCCTGCTCGTTGTCCGGTTCGGCGTCCAGGATCTGCTGGTACGCGGTTTCTGCCGCGGCGAAGTCGCCCGCTTCCAGCGCCTGCTCGGCCGCGGTGAAGCGCGGGTCCTCGGGCTCTTCGGCGGGTTCCTCGTCGTCGCCGCCGCCCTGCTCGGCCGCCGCGATGCCGGGCAACCGCTCCCGCAGCGCGTCGAGCAGCGCGTCGATCCACTGCCGCAGCTGGGGTTCGGGCTGCGCGCCTTGGAACGCTTCGACCGGCTGGCCGCCGGCGATCGCGATCACCATGGGGATCGACTGCACCTGGAACAGCTGCGCGATCCGCGGGTTGTTGTCCACATCGACCTTGGCCAGCACCCAGCTGCCGCCGCCTTCGGCGGCGAGCTTCTCCAGCACCGGGGACAGCTGCTTGCAGGGGCCGCACCAGTCCGCCCAGAGGTCGACGACCACGGGCACCTGCATCGAGCGGTCGACGACCTCGGACTGGAAGTCGGCTTCGGTGACGTCGATGACCGTCGTGGCCGCGCCGCCCTGCGCTCCTGCGGAACCGCCTGGAGCCGCGCCGCCGGCAGCCGAGGACTGGGCGTTCTCCGCCTTGTTCTTGAGCGAGGACAGGTCGACTGCGCCTGCCATCGCGGCGGACATTCCTGAGTTCTGGCGTGGATCTGGCCTCGTCACATCCCCATCCTGACACGGAGCGCCACGCGCACGGTGCGTGGGCAGGTGTTTCCCGGCGGCGACGGTCCGTGTTGCGGCGGTGCACGCGGCGCGACGGCTGCGCTCCCGGCTTTTGTCCCTCGAACGACTGGATGCAACCACTCGTTCGTATGACGATATGCGTGTGTCTCTCAGGTTTTCCGGGAGTGATCGCCGAAGGTGCCACCGAGCCGCGCGGGATCTTGTTCCGGCGCGGGCTCGCTGACAGGGGCCGGCAAGCGGCCGGCCCGCTGCCAAGAAGTTCGACTGAGAGGTACAGAAAGTGCGCATTGCAACCCGCGTCGCCGGCGCCGCCGGCCTCGCCGCCTTCGGCATGGTCTCCCTCGGCGCGACCGCGTTCGCCGACAGCACCGGCAACGAAGGCGTCAACCTGGGCAACGGCAACAACGTGAGCGCGGCCCCGATCCAGGCGTGCGGGACCAACGCCGCCGTGCTCGGTGCCGTCGTCCCGGTCCTCTCGCCGCAGCCGAGCCACTGCGTCAACGCTCCGCTGACCGACCACCCCTCGGCCGAGGGCTGAGCTCGATCGGTTGCGTCCGGCCGGGGATTCCACCGGGAGTCCCCGGCCGGGCTCGGTCACCCTTCGCCGAGATGCTCCTCGACCCGCCGGACCTTCTGCTCCAACTGCCCGGTGTGCCCGGGCCGGATGTCGGCCTTGACGACCAGGCTGGTGCGCGGCGAGCGGGACGAAACCGCCTCCGTCGCCCGCTTGACCACGTCCATCACCTCGTCCCACTCGCCTTCGACGGTGGTGAACATCGAGGTCGTCTCGTGCGGCAGGCCGGACTCGCGCACTACGCGCACCGCCGCCGCGACCGCTTCGCTGACGCTGTCGTCGTCGCCTGCACCGGTCGGTGCCACGCTGAACGCCACCAGCATTCGTCCTCCAACCCTCGCGGAAACCTTCCGCCGCGATCATGCGCGGAACCCGGGCCGGTGCGCTCGCCGGTCGCGGCAACCTCGAAGGAGTTCCCGGGCCGCATCCGGCCCGCTGCTAGCGTCGGCGGCATGAGCGCCCGTGGTCCGCTGCCCTTCGACCCCATCGCACGTGCGGCCGAGCTCTGGTCGGAGCGGGTCGGCCCGTCCACGACGATGGCCGCGGTGACCAGCGTGATGCGGGTCCAGCAGATCCTGCAATCCGCGGTCGACAACGCGCTGCGGCCGCACAACCTGACCTTCGCCCGCTACGAAGCGCTGGTCCTGCTGACCTTCTCGCGGCGCGGCAGCCTGCCGATGCGGGTGATGGGGGACCGGCTGCAGCTGCACCCGACCAGCGTCACCAACATCGTCGACCGCCTGGAGCACGACAAGCTGGTGCGCCGGGTGCCGCACCCCACCGACCGCCGCACCACGCTGGTCGAGATCACCGA
>NZ_JAFRFW010000065.1:0-1758 GCF_017434145.1 Saccharopolyspora sp.
CCCTTCCGCGGCGGCGGCCGGGTGCGACCCCGCTCGAAGCTCGGCGACCAGCAACCGGAATCCGGCCGCCAGCGCCGCCGAGCGCTGCAACCGCAGGCGGTACCCGCCGCGGGTACGCCACCACCACACGCCGAGCGCGGTCAGCGCACTCGCCGCCAGCAATCCGCCGACACCGGCGAGCAGCAGTCCGAGCAGCGCGGCGGCCGGAACCGCGCCGATCCGCAACGACGAAACCGGATTCCGGTGCGGCAGCGAAACTTCACGCCTGGGTAGCAGTCGGTGGTGCGCTCGCAGGTCCGGCCATCCGAGCAGCGCCGCGGCAGGAAGCAGCAGAGTCAGCACAGCGCCGCACCTCCCCGCGAACGGATCAGCCCGGCGAGTTCCGAACGCCCCTCGAGCCAACCGTCGCCGCACCGCCAGGCCGGCACGACCGACACTCGGTCCCGATCCCGCCGCAACACACCGATCGCGGCCAACTGCCTGCCGCGATCGGCGCTGCGGCGCACGTGCAGCACCACCTGCACGGCGGCGGCCAGCTGGCTGTGCAACGCCTCCCGGGCCATACCGCCCAGCGCGGCCAGGGCCTCCATCCGGGCCGGAACTTCTTCCGGGGAGTTGGCGTGCACGGTCCCTCCGCCGCCTTCGTGGCCGGTGTTTAACGCGGCGAGCAGTTCGCACACCTCCGCGCCGCGCACCTCGCCGACGATCAACCGGTCCGGGCGCATCCGCAGGGACTGCCGCACCAGATCCCGCATCCGCACCTCACCGGCTCCCTCCACGTTCGCGGGCCGGGTCAGCAGCCGGACGACGTGCGGATGCCGCGGGCGGAGCTCACCCGCTTCCTCCACGCAGACGATCCGCTCAGCCGCGGAAACCTCGCCGAGCAGCGCGGCCAGCAGGGTCGTCTTCCCGGCGCCGGTGCCGCCGGTCACGAGCAAGGCCAGCCTCGCCCGCACGATCGAGCGCAGCACCGCGCCCAGTTCCGGCGAGAACGTGCCCATCCGCAGCAGCGCATCCACCCCGTGCGAGGCGGGCCGCAGAATCCGCAACGACAAGCACGTCCCGTTCACGGCGATCGGCGGCAGCACCGCGTGCATCCGGACCGCTTCGCCCGCACCGGCTCCGGGAAGCCAGCCGTCGACCCACGGTTGCGCTTCGTCCAACCGCCTGCCGGTGGCCACGGCGAGCCGTTGCGCGAGCCTGCGGACCGCCTCCTCGTCCGAGAACGTCACCGCGGAGCGGCACAACCCGTCGCCGCGGTCCACCCAGACCTCGTCCGGTGCGGTCACCAGTACGTCGGTGACTTCCGGATCGCGCAGCAGCGGCTCGACCACGCCGGTACCGAGGAATTCTTGTTGCAGCGACCGCAAAGCGGTGAGCAGGTCGGCGTCCGCCACCGGACCGCCCGCTTCCTCGCGCACCGCGGCCGCCACCGCCGAAGGGCTCACCGGCGTGCCGCCGCCAGCGAGGCGGTTGCGCACCCGCTCGATCAAGTCGGTGTTCATGACGCCACCCGTTCCGGGGCTCGCTGATCATCCAAGGTCTCGAGGACGTCCGCCGCTGCTCTGGCCGTCGCTCCCCGGCTGCTCGCCCGCGTCCCGCACAGTCCCGCTTTGTCGACGGTTCCCGGCAGACCCGCCTGCGTTCGCAGCACCGCGAGCACCGGCGCGCCCACCGCAAGCTCGATGTCGCGCACGCGGAGCCCGGCGGGCGCAGGCCCGCGGATCACCAGCCGCACCGGTGCGGAAGCGCGTTCCC
>NZ_JAFRFW010000597.1:0-3114 GCF_017434145.1 Saccharopolyspora sp.
ATCGCGCCTGCCAGCACACCGAGCCGATCGCTGATCGCGGCACCACCGACGCCATGTGCCACCACCTCGGCCAGCGCACTCGCGAGCGCCCAGGCTTGCACCACCAGCGCGGCGGCGTTGCCCACCGCCAGCGAACCGCCCGCCACCAGGGCTCGCCGGGCGGAACCGGACAGCCGGGGCAGCGCGCCCAGCGGCCCGCTCACGGCGCGTGCACCGGCGGGATGTGGTGGGCGCCGATGCGCTTGCGGAACACCCAGTAAGTCCAGCCCTGGTAGACCAGCACGGCCGGCGTGCCGAACGCGGCGACCCAGGTCATCACGGTGAGCGTGTACGGGCTCGATGCGGTGTCCGCGACCGACAACGACCACTCCGGGTCCAAAGTGGACGGGAGCACGTCGGGCCACAGCGCACCGAACAACGTCACCACCACGCCCGCGAGCGCGACGCCCTGCAGTGCGAACGCCTGCCCGTCCCGCCACGAGTACATCCGCACCAGCCCGGCCAACGCCGCTACCAGCGCGACGACCAGCGGAACCCACGTCCACGCGGAACCCGCCGCGAACTGCGCGACCAGCACCAGCAGGACCACCGGCAGCAGCAGCGGCACACCGAAGCGCAGCGCGAAGGCCCGCGCCCGCTCCCGCACCTCACCGGCGGTCTTCAACGACAGGAACGCCGCCCCGTGCAGGAACGAGAACCCCCACACCGCCAGCGCACCGAGCACGTTCGACGTGGTCAGGATTCCCAGCGGCCCGCCGACCCGATCGCCGTTGGCATCCAGCGGCAGGCCGAACACGCTGGCCGACAAGATCAGCCCGACCATCATCGGCGAGATCCACGAGGCCAGCACGATCACGGCGTCCCAGCTGCGCCGCCACCGCGCCGTGTCCACCTTGCCGCGGTACTCGAACGCCACCCCGCGCCCGATCAGCGCCAGCAGCAGCAACAGCAGCGGCAGATATGCGGCGCTGAACAGCGAGGCGTACCAGCCGGGGAACGCGGCGAACGTCGCACCGCCCGCCACGATCAGCCAGACCTCGTTGCCGTCCCAGACCGGGCCGATCGTGTTGATCAGCACCCGGCGTTCCCGCTCCTCGCGGCCCAGGATCGGCAGCAGCATCCCGACGCCGAAGTCGAAGCCCTCCAGGAACAGGTAGCCCAGCCACAGCACGGCGATCAGGGCGAACCAGAACGTGGGCAGGTCCATCACTCATCCACTCCGGTCAGTACGCGAACGACAGGGTGTCGTCGGACTTCTCGTCCTCGGACGGCTCGTGCGGCATCGCGGCGTCCACCCCGGCCCGGACGTAGCGCACGATCAGGAAGATCTCCACCACGGCCAGCACGCCGTAGATGCTGGTCAGCGCGATCAGCGAGGTCAGCATCTCGCCCGGCGACACTCCGGAGGAGACCGCCTGCGCGGTGTACATCCACACTCCGTCCACACCGGACGGATTGGGGTTCGGCGCCACCACGAACGGCTGGCGGCCGAGCTCGGTGAAGATCCAGCCGAACGCGTTGCCCAGGAACGGCGTCGCGATGCTGGCGACGGCCAGCGGCGCCCACCAGCGCCCCTTCGGGAACCGGTTCTTGCGGGTCAGCCACAGCACCGCGACCGAACCGAGCGCGGCCATCGCCCCGAAGCCGATCATGAACCGGAATCCCCAGTAAGTGGCCGGGAGGTTCGGCACGTAGTCGATCGGCGCCCCGGCGTACTGCCCCATCCGCGGATCGTCCGGCAGGTGCGTGCCGTACTTGGCTTGGTACTCCGGCACCAGCTGCTGGATACCCTTGACCTCGCTGCTGAAGTCGCCGTTGGCCAGGTACGACAGGACGTAGGGCACGGTGAAGCTCTTGACGTCCTCGCAGTTCGGCTGCCCCACGTCGCCGTAGGCGAAGATCGAGAAGCTGGCGGGCTGCTCGGTGTGGCACCGCGCCGCGGCCGAGGCCATCGTCATCGGCGGCTGCTCGAACATCAGCTTGCCCTGCACGTCGCCGGACAGCGCGAGCCCGGCGAAGGCGATCACGCCGACCCATGCACCCAGCCGCATCGAGACGTGCCAGAGCTTGCGGTCCTCGTCGTCCGGGTCCGAGTTCCGGTGGTGCTTGGCGATCTTGTAGGCGGCGATGCCGATCAGGAACGAACCGGCCACCGCGAAGCAGCCGAAGACGGTGTGCGGGAACGCGGCCAGCACGGTGTTGTTGCCCAGCACCGCCCAGATCGAGTTCAGCCGCGGGCGCCCGTCGGCGAACTCGATGCCGACCGGGTGCTGCATCCACGAGTTCGCCGCCAGGATGAAGTACGCCGACGCGGCCGTGGCCAGCGAGAACGCCCAGGCGCACGCGAGGTGCACGCGCTTCGGCAGCCGGTCCCACCCGAAGATCCACAGTCCCAGGAAGGTGGATTCGACGAAGAACGCGACCAGGCCCTCCATGGCCAGCGGGGCGCCGAACACGTCGCCGACGAACCGCGAGTACTCGCTCCAGGCCATGCCGAACTGGAACTCCTGCACGATCCCGGTGACCACGCCCATCGCGAAGTTGATCATCATCAACTTGCCCCAGAACCGGGTCATCCGCAGGTAGCGCTGCTTCCCGGTGCGCACCCAAGCCGTCTGCATTCCGGCGACCAGCAGCGAAAGCCCGATGGTCAGCGGAACCATCAGGAAGTGGTAGACGGTCGTGATCCCGAATTGCCAGCGGGCGATGTCGAGGAGGTCCACGCGGCCAGTCTGCCGCCGCCGGAATCGGCCCGATCAGGGACGGCCGTCCCCCACGAAGGGACTTTTGGTCCCGGCACCACCCGGGACTTTGGTCCTGGCAGGTGGCTCGGGCCACTCTTTTCTACCAACAACCCGCGCCGCGCGGAACCCTTCTCCGCCGAGCCTGCCGGAAACGAAAACGCGAAATCCGGAATGAAACGAATTCGGCGCCGCTCAGCGCAACGCGTCGGCCACCGCTTGCGCGGTGTCGAAGACCAGCGGCCCGATCTCGTCGGCGGGCAGCGATTCGAGCGACAGGACGCCGACGCTCGCCCGCAATCCCGGCACCCCGCGAACCGGTGCGGCCACGCCGGACGTCCCGGCGTGCGGTTCCCCGCCCGCGGCGACCCAC
>NZ_JAFRFW010000598.1:0-7800 GCF_017434145.1 Saccharopolyspora sp.
ACCACGGCTCATTGGCGCTGTACGCAGCGGCGCTGGGGAAACCGCTGCTGCTGGCCGAATTCGGCGCCGCGGAGGTCGCTGCGGGAACTCCGGCGGCCGACCTGGGCACTCGCGCGCGGTTCCTCGGCCCTGGCGACTTGCGGTCCCAAGTGGACGGTGCGATGCCGCTGCCGGAACACGCCTCGTTCGCCTCCCGGACGTTCGCCGCACCGGGCGGATCGACGGCTCGGTTGCGCGCGGTCATCTACGACCAGCTCGGCCTGCCGGAGCCCGACTACCCGGCACGTCCGGAACCGGTCGAGGTGTTCGCCGGGAGTTAGAGCTGTTCGCGCAGCTGCTCGGCGCGCGGACTACCGGCCTGTTCCAAGATGTTCAGCGCCTCCGCGGCGCATTCCCGCGCGGCCGCGGTTTCGCCGATGTGCGCGAGGGATTCCGCCAGCAGCTCCAACGGTTCCGCGAGGTCGTGCGAAACCCGCCGCGCCCGCGCGTCGGACTCCGCGGCACGCAGCACCCGCACGGCCTCGGCGTGGTCGCCGAGCCGCTGGTGCACCCGCCCCATCGCGACTCGGATCCGGCCCGGTGTGCGCTTGTCCTGCGGATAGTCCTGGAGCCGGTCCAGCGCGCTGTGCAACTGCCGCAGCGCATCGTCCGGTCGTCCATCGCCTCCGAGCGCGCGCCCGAGCATGTATTCCTGCAGCGCCATGGCGCGCGGCAGCCCCAACTCCGCGTTGAGGTCGCGGGCCCGCCGGAACAGCGGTATCGCTTCGGCCCACGAGCTCTGCTCGAGGTGGGCGCGGCCGTGGAACTCCAGCGCCGAAGCCAACGCCCGCCGGTGCCCGGCCCGCTCCGCCACCTCCCGAGCATGAGCGGCCTGCTCGTGCGCCGCGGAGAAATCGTGCTGTTCGGTGTGCAACCGCACCAGCAAGGTCCGCATCCGGGCCTCGGCGACCAGGTCCTGCGCGCGCTCGGCGGAAGAAACTCCGTTGCGCAGCGCCGAGATCGTGTCCGCGTAGTGCTTGTGCTGGTTGTGCAGCGTCCACACCGGACTGTCGCAGAGCGAGATCACGACCCGGTCCCATCCCTGCTGGTGCGCGGTGTCCAGCACGGCCAGCAGGTTGACCCGCTCGCGCTCCAGTCATTCCAGCGCGGAGTCGTGGTCGAACGGGTTCTCGCCCAGCAGCTCGTCGTCGTGGCCGACCCGGAACCGCTGCGGCTCCATCACGGCCCGGTCCGCGTACGCCCCGCGCAACCGGTACCAATCCGCGAGCCTGCGCAGCGCCGCCGCGTCGGCACGCCGCTTCTCCACCGCGTGCAGCCGGACGAGGTCGTGGAACCGGAACTCGTCGTGGTCGTTGCGTTCCAGGAGGTTCGCATCGTGCAGCTCGTAAAGGAGGTCTTCGGCCTCGTCGACAGTGAGCCCTGCCAGCGCGGCCACGGCGTCGGCCGCGAACGCCGGCCCCGGAACGTTGCCCAGCAGCGCGTACAAATCCCGCTGCGCCTGCGGCAGTTCCTCGACGGCGCGGTCCAAGGCGTTGCGCACCACCGGCTCCCCGCCTTCCTGCAAGCGGTCAAGCCTGCTGTGGTCGTCTTCGAGTTCCGCGGCGACCCGGGCGAGTTTCCAACCGGGCCGCTTCGCGAGCCGCCCCGCGACGATCCGCAACGCAATGGGCAACCCGCCGCACAGTTCGACGAGCCGCCGCGCGTGCGCGGGTTCGGCATCGACACGCGCAGCGCCCGCGGAGCGCAGCACGTCGACCCCCGCAGCCGCGTCGAGCCTCGGCACTTGCAGCGACAGCACACCGTCGACCGCCAACTCCGCCATGCTCCGCCCGCTGATCACTCCGACCAGCGCCGCGGACGAGGCGGGCCGCAGCTGAAGCAGCTCCCGCGGTTGCACGACGTTGTCGAAGACCAAGGCGACCGAGCGACCGCTGGTCTTGCTGCGGTAGAGCGCCAGCGCAGCGTCCGACGACCCCGGATACTCCTCGCCCAGCGCGGACAGGCAATGCCACAGCACTTCGTCGAGCCCGACGCTGCGCCCCCGCATGTCCAGGTACACCACATCGTCGAACCGCGCCCGCGCACCGTGCACCCACCGCGCCACCAACGCGCTCTTGCCCGTCCCGCTGCCCCCGCTGACCAGGACGCACAAGGCTTGATCAGGAGCCCGCTGCGCACCCAACGCCGCGTCCAGCTCCGCCAGCACGTCCTCCCGGTCGACGAAAAGCGCCGGCGCGGGCGGCAACTGCTGAGCACGCAACGCTTCGCCGCGATGATTGTGAATGTGCACGTCGCCGACCGTCTGCGCCTGCACCAGGTTCCGGACGTCGCCGACGTTCTCGTTGCGGCCGAAGTTCTCGTTCTGGCCAGCGCTCTCGTTGACCATCCCACTCCCCAGGCACGACCGACTCGACCCCGTGACGATCACATCACCCTACGCCACCCGTCACCCCTGCCCCGGCCGTCCGCACTCCCTGCTGTCAACAACCACACCACGGCCGGTACCCTCCAGGGGTCGACACGTCGACCACGCCCCCGTAGCTCAGGGGATAGAGCACGGCTCTCCTAAAGCCGGTGTCGCAGGTTCGAATCCTGCCGGGGGCGCATACGCTGACCAGCGGAAACGCTGGTCACGAGGTTCGAGTTCTGTCGGTATGGGCGGCTGCTGCGTCCGGGTCTTCGCCGACGCCTACCCGGTCACCGGTAAACCAGGCCAACGCGATGGTCAACGGCCCAAGGCGCCAGCCCCCGAGTTAAGACCTCCGGTGCGGCGCGGGTCTCGTCTTTCTTCTGTTCTCCCCCACGCGCGCCGAGCGATTGCTACTTTGCCCGGGCAGCGATCGTGCGAAGAGGAAGGTTTCCGTGGGGGACGGCTACCGAGTCCACATGGACAAGCTGGCGCAACTGGTCAACGACCTGGACCGCGCGGCCGACGACATCACCACCGCGAACAACGCGCTGAGCAACGCCCGAGGCCGCGACCTGGGCACTCCGGGCATCGACAACGCCAGCGAGCACTTCCGGGAACGCTGGTCGCACGGCATCAAGAAGATCTCCGAAGGCGCCAAAGCGACCAGCGACGCCCTCGACGGCGCCCGCGCCACCTACGCCAAGCTCGAAAACGAAGTCGCCACGCTGGTCGCCTCCGCAGCCGAAGCCCAGCCGGGGAACTCGGGCGGCGATCACGGCCGGCCCGCGGACGGCGGGCAGCCCTCGAGCATCGAACAACGCATGGCCGGGCAATGACCGCCCACGTGGGCGCCGGAACCACGTAGCTCCAGGAACTGCTAAGACACCGTTTCGGGCAACCAGATAAGGACGACAGGGTGACTGGAACCTCCGAGTATCCGGTGCTGGGATTCGACCCCGCGCCCGGCACAGTAGCGACGGTCGAATCCGTGGCCACCGATCTTCAACAAGTTTCGACCAAGATGGGTGACGCTCATCAGGCCCTGACCAAAATCGGGCGCGAGGACGGGATCTGGGAAGGCCAGGCAGCCGACGCATTCCGCAGAACTGTGGGTGAACTGCCGAAGTACTTGGAGCAAGCGCACCGTTCACTCGGTGACGCGGCACGGACGCTCACCCAGTGGTACGAGCATTTGGGTTCCATGCAGCAGAAAGCGCGCAGCTACGAGGCCGAAGCAGCCGCAGCGCAGCAACGAGTGCGCCAGGCCGAGTCCAATCCGCACTTCAACCTGGCCAACCAGCACTTCCCGGACCGAGCATCGCTACAGCAGGCCCAAAGCAAGCTGGACGCCGCCCAATCCACCCTCAACAACGCCAACGCCGACCTCGAAGCGATCCGCGAACAAGCGACTCGCTTGCTGCACCAGCACGACGACCTGGCCAAAACCGTCGAGGACGCGCTACGGCGGGCCGCCGACGAAGCCCCTGAAAAGCCGGGCTTGCTCGAACGCCTCGGCAACGCTCTCGACCAACTCGGCCAAAGCATCAGCGACTCCGCGGACAAGGCATGGCAATGGATCCAAGACCACGCCGACGACCTCAAGCAAGTCGGCGATGTGCTCAGCACTGTCGGAAGTGTGCTCGGCGTCGTCGCGCTAGCTACCTCCTGGATCCCGGGCGTGAACGCGGTCACGGCCGGGGCGGCGATGACCGTGAGTGCCGCAGCGTTAGGTGTGAACGCACTGGCCAAGGCCGGCGGTGCCGACGTTTCCTGGGGGAAGATCGCCACAGATGCTGTCGGGGTTATCCCGGGCGGTCGTATCCTGGCAGGCGCCAAGAACGCTGCGTCCCAGGCAGCGAAGGTCGGCTTGGCTGCCCAAAGCACGGGGAGGGCAGGCAGGATCGGTCAAGCCGTCACCGGAACCGGCAAGGTGACCACCGAATCGAAGGTGCTGAAAGATGTGACCGGAGTCGGTGGCAAGGTGGACATTACCCCCAGCACGATGGCGGAGTTGAAGGCCAATCCGAAGGAAGCCATCGACAATGCCGCGACCTTCACCCACACGAAGTCGGTCGAGCTGGTCAACAAGATCCCTAATGTGAACCTGGACCCGTTTTCCAATGCCGGCATCGCAGCCGGCGCTGGAGTAGGCTCCGTCAAGAAGGTTGCCGTGGCCGAGGGCATTGACTACGCGTCGGGCCAGGTGGAATCTCAGATCCAACAGAAAACAGGTGTGAGGCCCTGATGACGAGCACGAACAACACCAGCGCGTTCTCGCCGGAGCGCGAACAGCAGAGAGTGAAGATCCGGCAGTGGGGCCAGGGCACCTGGGCAGAACCGTGCGACGCGATCTTTTTCCACTGGAAGCGGTTTTCCCTGAGCAAGTTCAAGGGCCGTCAAGAGCTGGGCACCAAGCCATTCTGGTTCAGGATCGTCTGGGTGCTGGCGCTGCCTGTGCTTCTCATCTACGGCTGGATCCGGCAAGGTCTTGACGATGCGGGCCTGACCAAAGAGCCCGAAACGAAGACCACACCTGGCTTGATCTCCGTTTCGGGATCGACGAGCAATCCTGCCCCAACCTCGCTGATCGACACGGTAAAACGCGCCCCACGACCGCTATGGATGGTCTTCTCACACTCGCGGTTGGCAGTCGTGGCAGCCGCCAAGGACGAAAGCGCGCCGAGCGTGGTGTGGCAGACGGACGAGGCCGCCAGTGTGCGCTTCCACCATGCGGCGCAGAACAGCATCGAAGTCACCTGGCCAGATCGTTCCCGCGTCTTCTTCTACCCAACGATCGAAGAGCGGGAAATCATTACAGGCTTCGTCCGGTCCACCTGGAACGACCCGCGATGACAACAGCGTCCACCCCTGCCCTGCCGAGCTATTCCCTCCTTCTCCCGGAAGGCTTCATCGAACTACCCGGCGGTGAGCCGACTGACGCCAAGCTGCACGCGCTCGCCTCCACGATCGCCTTCCGCTTCGGCCTGCCCGCCGACACCGAGGTCGACCAGAGCCTGGCCGGAACAGCGGCCATGCTGATGACCCTCGGCGCCTCGGCCGAGGCTGGTGGCGCGCACTACTCGGCCGCTGCGGTTTTCCGTTCCGCCCAGCAGTCGGATCGACCGTTGATGGTCGTGGTGAGCTGTTTCATCGTGATGTCCGAGCATGCTTCGCCGCGTACCGCGGTCGCTGGTTTGGAGGAGTACTACAACAACGAGCCAGGCACGGACGTCGAACAGGTCCGCTTGCCGGCAGGGGATGCGGTCGTGACGAAGACTGCAAGCAATAGCACGATTGAGGCCAACGACCAGGTCGTCGAGATCAGTAGCCACGCGATCACAGCCTGGGTTCCGAACCCGGCTGGGCCGGGAATCTTGAACGTCTCGATCACCAGCAACAACCCGGAAGATTGGACGGACATCGTCGACCTCGCACACGGCATCTTCGAAACGGTTGAATGGGCACCGCGCGAAGAACCGGTCGAGTGAAGGCCAGGGGTTTCATGCTCCGTCGCCGACGGCTTCCGAGCGGCGTTCGTATCCGGTTCGGGTGAGAGCCGCTCAGCGGTTGATATAGCACGTGCGACCAACATCCAGATTTCCGAGCAGCACCGCGAACAGATCCGCCACATGCCCGCGCAACTCAACCAACGAGACAACCTCCGCCGTGCACTTCTCCGCCCGGTCTCCCTGCACCGGATGCATTAGACGCTCGTGAAACGCAAGGCGGGGCGCGTGGTCGCGCAACGCGCCCCGCCTTTCTCAAAGATGGTCGCGTTGCCTATGGGAGCACACGCAACTCCCAACGAACGAATTGCGCCGTCCGGACCGAACGGCGCCACCGGGATCCCGTTCCGAGCCGCGACGACGGTGCGCGCCACGGCGAGCACGCGAGGCAACCTGAATCGGATTCGGGCGTCTTACTGGGAGAGGCAGGCGGGAACACCGACTCCCGCAAGGAGAGGAGCAGGACATGCTGCGGACCAGCCTTGGGGCGCTGGCTCTGGCGGGCACGGCCTTGACTATGACGGCGTGCGGAGCCGGTGCCCAGGCGGGCCAGTCGGCGCTCGACGTGCCGTCGGCCGCCGGGAACAACGCGGTGCGCACCGCCGAGGTCGACACCCCGCGTTGCGGCACCGGCGATCTGAACGCCAAGTTCGGCGGGGTCCTCGACGACGGCTCCGGCCAGCTGCGCATCCAGCTGGAGTACACCAACGTCTCCGACCACGAGTGCATCCTGCGCGGCACACCGGGCGTCGACCTCATCGGCCCGGTCGACCCCGTGCACGGGCCCACTTATTCGGTTCCGCGGATCGACGACGGGGATCCCGGATACCTGCTGAAGGCCGGCGAGAGGGGTATCGCCTGGCTGACGGTGCTCCCCGACCACAGCCCGGAAGCGTGGCGGCCGACGGAGCTGATCACCATTCCGCCGGGCCAGGAGGACCCGCTGCGGATCCCGTGGTCGCACGATTTCGGCGTGGTGCGCCAGGACGGCGCCACCCACCCGGGCACCTACGTGCACAACTTCAAGCCGTTCTGATCGGGCGAGCGGACCGTTCGCGCCACCTGGCCGTTCGGTCCGCTCCCCGTCCAGGACCGCATCGTTCATACGACGACCCGGGGGGTGCGTGCGGACCTAGGTCCCAATGTCCGATCCATTTACACCCGCACTGCGGCCGGAAAGGGGCCACCAACGGCGCGGGATCGGACTCCGGTTCCGAGCCGCACCGACAACGCCGCCGCGGCCAGGCACAGCACTCCCGACCCGAGCCACACGGCCGTGTAGGAACCCGCCAGGCCGCGCAGCACCCCGCCCGAAAGGGCCGCCGCACCCGCGCCCAACGCGTGCACGGCGCTGAGCCAGCCCAACACGATCGGTCCGTTGTCCGCGCCGAAGAACTCCCGGCACAGCGCGATGGTCGGCGGCACGGTGGCCAAGTCGAGCAGACCGTAGACGACGGTGAACACGATCATCCCCGCGCCGACCCCTGACCCCATGAACAGCGGCAGGACCAGCAGCGAAACGGCACGAGCGCCGTAATGGCCGACCAGCAGCCACCGCGCGCTGAACCGGTCGGTGAGCCAACCGGAACCGGCCGCGCCGACGACGTTGAACACGCCCATCACCGCGAGCAGCGAGGCCGCGACGACCATGTGCATCCCGTGTCCGGTCGCGGCGGGCACGAAGTGCGTCATCATGATCCCGTTCGTGGAGGCGCCGCAGATTCCGAAAGTCACGGCGAGCAGCCAGAAACCCTTGGTCTTCGCGGCGTTGCCCAGCAGCACCAACGCTCGGCGCGCGGCCCCCTCCGAACGTGCCGGCGGCGCGGTGAACTCGGCAGCCCCGTGCGCGCGAACGCCGACCTCACCGGGGTGATCGCGCAGCAC
>NZ_JAFRFW010000599.1:0-10170 GCF_017434145.1 Saccharopolyspora sp.
AGGTCGGAGTCGAATGGTCGATGACCCGGAACTGCTGCTGGCGCTGCTCAACAGCCGGCCGGTGCTTGACGGTGCCGAACGGGACGAGCTGGGTGATGAGCGCAGCGGTCGTGCGTGGGCCACCGCCCACGGCGGTGCCGGGACCGCCGGTGAGCTGCGCCGGCTGCGGGCGGTCCGAGAAGAGCTCACCGAGGTGGTGCTCGGGAAGCGGGCTCCGTCGGTGCTGGCCCACGCGCTCGAAGGTGTGCACCAGCGGCCGGTGCTCGACGACGACGGACTGAGCTGGGAGCTGGTCACCGGCGCCGACGCGTTGCTGCCCGCGCGCGCCGTGTTGGCGTGGGCGTGGGCCGCCGAGCACCTACCGGGCCGCTTGCGTCCCTGCGGCAACGAAGAATGCCGGCTGTTCCTGCTCGACCGCAGCAAGGCGAACAAGGCCCGCTGGTGCTCGATGGCCACCTGCGGCAACCGGATGAAAGCCAGGCGGCATTACGAACGCAACCGGCCGCAGGCCCAGCAGTAGCCCGCGGCCGGGAGGGCGCATGAAGATCGTGCCGCTGACCATCGGCTCGCACGGCGATGTGGCCCGTTCGTCGGCCTGGGCGAGCCTTCGGGCGGCCGGTCGGTCGTGGTGAACCCGGTTGCAGAGCCTCGTCCATCGGTATCGTCCGGAATCCCGCGGGCGGGGAATCCGGTTTTCGGGAGCTGAGCTTCAGCTCCATTCGGGGGAATTCCGCAAAACTAGGTGTACGACGTATACCACCTTGGTATACGTTGTAGACATGTCGGAGAGGGCGACTCGGGAGTCGAACGCGGGACGGATCGTGGAAGTGGCGTTGTCCATCCTGTCCGAGGAGGGCGCCGATGCGGTGACGATGCGGCGGGTCGCCGCCGACGTCGGCGTGACGCCGATGGCGATCTACAAACATCATGCGAACCGCGAGGCTTTGTTGAAAGCCGTGGCGGATGCGGGTTTTCGCCGGATGGCCGCAACCAGGTCCGAGCGCTCCGGTGCGGCCGGCTTCGCCGAACGCATCGGCGGCCTGCTGGACGACTTCCTCGATTTTGCGCTCGGTGCACCGCACTTGTACTCCTTCATGATCACGGAGCGCCGAGAGCAGGCGCGGCGGTTCCCGGAGGACTTCCGCGAAGGAGCCTCGCCCACGTTCACCCCGGTCGTGCGCGCCGTCGAGGACGGGATGCGCGAGGGCTACTTGCGCGACGACGACCCATTCGAGGTCACGATCGCGATCACGGCGCAGGCGCAGGGGTTGGTGCAGCTGTACTTCGGCGGGCGCATCGACCTGTCCGAGTCGGCTTTCCGCGATCTGTGCCGACGCACCATGTGGCGCACGATCGGCGGCCTTCGCCAGTGAGCGGGTCAAGGGTTCGCGACGGGTCGTGCCGAGTCTCGACGAACAGCATTCGGCGCCCATAGCGCGCGAATGGAGAATTCGATGAAATCTGGGGGAACAACACCATGCGCAGGCAGACCGCACCAACAGAGCAGCCCGTCCGGGCCGCGTCCACGGGAACCGGCGATGCGAGTGCTGACGAGTCCGGGCTCGCAACGACCGGTCGAAGACGTCGATGGGGCCGAGTCGCGGTCGTCGCTGCCGTCGTACTGGTCGTGCTGCTGGTCGGCGGGACCTTCGGGGCCGGTTGGTACGTCAGCAGCCAGCAGCTCGAACCGAACCACTTCAAGAAGGGGCCGTCTGGACTGGTGCTCGGTTTCGGCACCGCACGCGGCGAGCCGACGGTGCTGCTGAGCGCGGCGGAGGGGACCGGCAAGCCCGGTGTCCATGCGCTGACCTGGAACGGCGGCGCGACGATGGTCGGCGACGTCGTGTCGCGCTCAGCCGGGCGCGTGCAGCGCCGGTTGTTGGGGGAGCCACCGCCGGTGGACGTGCAGGTGTCGGTCAAGCCGAAGGTCTACCCCTCCGACCCGCGTTCGTTGCTCGGGTTCCCGGCCGCACAAGTCAGCGTGCCGACCGAGCTGGGCCCGGCCCCGGCTTGGTTCGTGCCTGCCACCGGCCCGGCCGCGTCCACGTGGGTGATCGCGGTGCACGGCCAGCACGGTGATCCGTCGACGGCGATGACCGGGGTTCCGGCGATGCACCGCCTCGGCCTGCCGGTGCTGGCGATCTCCTACCGCAACGACATCGGTGCCCCCGCTTCGCCGGACGGGTTGCTGCACCTCGGGCAGTCCGAGTGGCGCGACGTCGACGCCGCGATCACGCACGCGCGGAAGATGGGCGCGCAGCGGGTGGTCCTGGACGGAGCATCGATGGGTGCAGCCGCCGTGCTGCAAACCCTGAAGCACTCGGCGCAAGCGGACGCGGTCGCCTCGGTGGTGCTGGATGCGCCCGCCCTGGACTACGAAGCGACCGGCTATCACGTGGGCGAGCAGATGGGAGCGCCCGCACCGGTGATCGCGGCGGCGAGCAAGATCATGGAATGGCGGGCCGGACTGGACTTCGACGAGCTCGACACGCTCGACAACCCACCCGCGATCAGGCCGCCGACGCTGCTCGTCCACGGTTCGGCGGACGAAGAACACCCGGTGGCCGGTTCGCGCGAGCTCGCCGATTCCGGGCCGCGGAAGCGTTGGCCGATCCAGTACGAGGAGTTCCCCGGTGCGGGGCACACGCAGAGCTGGAACATCGATCCGGAGCGCTACGACCGGGTGCTGACGGATTTCCTGCGCCGCACAGCACTTCGAGGTTGATCCGGTTGCGGGTAGGCAGCCGGTCCGGAAGTGGTCGCCGAGCAGTGACGCCTTCCGGCCGGTACTGCGGTTCCCCGGGTAGGCCGGGAGCCGTCCCGGACACCTCGTTTCGGGAAGCCCGGGCTTGGAGGAGACACGTCCGGAACCGGGACGGGGGCCGGGCGAAATGAAGGGGGCGCGCGGTCCAACGGGGACAGGTCCCGTTGGACCGCGCGACAAACGTGCACCGCCGCGGGGCGCGACTCGGCCGGACCGGGATGGATAAGAGTCTCTTGTCGTTGGCCCCGCTGGGACATGCGTAAGGTGCTGGACCCGAGCGGTGCCCGGCTCGGGGATCCACCGCGGCGAAGGGCTGGTGAAGATGCGGACCAAGGGGAGACGGCGGCCGCCGACCGGATTGGCGCGGTGGATGTTCCGGCTGCCGATTCAGCTGTACCGGCTGGGGCTGGGCCGAGTGCTCGGGTCGCGGTTCATGCTGCTGACCCACACCGGGCGCGTGACGGGACGGCAGCGGCAGGTGGTGGTCGAAGTCGTCGGTGGTGGCCCGCACGAGGGCAGCTACCTCGCGTGTTCCGGCTACGGGGAAAAATCCGCCTGGTACCGGAACGTGCTCGCGCAGCCGCAGGTGCGCATCCAGGTCGGCGACCGCCGCATGATCGCGGACGCCGAGCCGCTCGGTCCGCAGCAGGCGTCCGAGGTGATGGCCCGGTACGCGGCCCGGAACCCGCGCGCGGCGCGGGCGCTGTGCCGGTTCATGGGCTTCGATGTGGACGGCGGTGACGCGGATTTCCGCGCCGTGGGCCAGGAACTTCCGTTCGTCCGGTTCACGCCGCGGTCCTGACCAGAACTGCGCCGGTGATCAGAAGTCGTGCGCGGCCTGGACCACGTGCGGTGCCTGCGGGTGGTATCTGCGCAGGTGCACCCGGCGGGTGAGCCGGATGAGCGGGCGGATCAGCATTTCGATGCTGCCCAGCACGAACAGCCAGGTTCCCGCGTAGGTCAGGGCATCGGAGAAGAAGAACAGGCTGCCGACGACGAACCAGGTGCCGATCAGCAGGTCGTTGATGATGCTGACGACTTCGTAGCGGCGGTGGATCACCAGCTCGTCGTGGCCGATGTGCAGGACAACGGTCCCGGCTCCGCCGTCGTCGGTCGAGGTGGAAATGATCGCCTTCCTTTCGCCTGCACGGACGTCCTCGGGGAGCACATCATTCGACGATGTGTCGCAGATAAGCGGCGGGGTTGTCGAGGTAGCGGCGCCAGTGCCCGACGAGTTCGAGTTCCTCCCAGCCGGTGCGGTGGAATCCGTCCTCGCTCACCTCGACGATGTCGGCTTCCGGGGTGGCGGCCAGGATCGGGGAGTGGGTCGCGCACACCACCTGCGCCCCGCTGCGGCCGAGCTCGTGCATGAGCCCGACCAGTTGCAGGCACGAGGTGAAGCTCAACGCGGCTTCGGGCTCGTCCAGCACGTAGAAGCCGGGCTTGTCGAACATCGACCGGAACACCGCCAGGAACCCCTCGCCGTGGGACAGCTGCGCGGTGTCCTCCTCCCAGTACCCGTGGACTCCGCCGAGCTTCTCGGTCATCTGGAACGCGGTTTCGGCGCGCAGGAAGAACCCTTGCTTCTTGGTGCGCGGGCCGCCCAGCATCCGTGCGGCCGCGGCTGTCTTGTCCAGCGCCAGTACCGCGCCGAGCGGGGTCTTGGCAGCATCCGGTCGCCCGCGCAGGGCGGCCAGCCTGCCGCCATAGGAGTCCAGGCCGAAGCCTTCCGCGATCGCCTCGACGAGCGTCGACTTGCCGGAGCCGTTGTCGCCGACCAGGAAAGTCACCGGCTTGTGGAAGTCCAGCCCGTGCTCGGCGAGTGCGGCCACGCACGGCACGGTGAACGGCCACCGGTCGCGCTGCGCGCGGTCGGGCTGGTTCGCCTCCCGGATGAAGGCGCGTTCGACGAACACGGGACTCCTCGACGTCGTTGGCAGCACACCCGTCCGTCGCACGGCCACCGGCATACGACCGGCGCGACGGGATGCACGAGCGGGCCGGGGCCGAGGATCGCACGCCGTGGTCGGCCGGATGGCGAAGTGGGCGCGCAACTCGCGGACAGCGCCGGGAAAACACGCGCGGGCGGACCTTCCCGCGGCCGAGGTCGGGGGCCGGTGGTCGTGGCGGCAGCTGCGCGGGCGGAAGCGGCACCGGCCGATGCGGATACCGTGACGTGCCAAGATGGTCCTATGGCCGAGCACCCGAACGCCGCAGCGCCGCACCGCGTTTGGCGTGGCGTGGACGCGTCGCAACGGCAGGCGCGGCGACGTGCGCAGCTGGTGGCCGCCGGGTTCGCGTTGATGGGTGGCGACGGGTCGAAATCCGTCACGATGCGCGGAGTCTGCCGCGAGGCGGGGCTGACGGAGCGGTACTTCTACGAGAACTTCGGCAACCGCGAGCAGCTGCTGGTCGCCGTGCTGGACGAGACTGTCGAGCAGGCCCGCCAAGTGCTGCTGGACGCTGCCGAGCAGGCGTCTTCCCAGCAGCTCGACACGGTGCGGTACCTGGTGAGCGCGTTCACCGAGTTCGTCACCTCCGACCCGCGGCGAGGCCGGGTGCTGTTCGTGGAATCGCTGGCGGCGCCCGAGGTGGCCCAGCGGGGGCTGCGGCTCGTGGAGGAGTTCACGTCGACGATCGCGGAGCTCATGCGCGGCGCAGAGCTCGGTGCTGCGCGGGCGGACGAGCAGGACGTGCGGCTCAACGCCTCCGCGATCTTCGGTGCGCTGGCGCACCTCTACCAGGCGTGGCTGGAAAAGCGCGTCGTCGTCTCGCGCGAGCGGTTCGTGGAGCACGTGGCCCAGGTGATCGAGAACGTGGGCGGCGCCGCTTCGCAGGTCGGCTGAGCCATCCGCTCAGCGACGCTTTATTGACAGAGCGTTAATAGCCGCGGATGCTCTCCGGGTGCGATGAGCAGCGCTCGGCGAGCTGGTCGGGTCGACGCTCACGCCTCGGTTTCGCATGCCGGATTCCTGTTGTGCCAGCGGGGAAGTTGCCACCGAGCAATGTTGACTTCGACTGATGTCAGAAATACCGTTCGCGATGACGTCGGACTTCAGGCGAGGAGGCGGGCGATGGTCGACGCTGGATCAGCGGACGGCAGCGCCGAGCGTCAACAGCGCCGCGTGGTGATCATCGGCGCCGGTTTCGGCGGGCTGGGCACGGCCGCGATGCTCAAGCGTGCCGGGATCGACGACTTCGTCCTGCTCGAACGGGCCGCGGAAGTCGGCGGCACGTGGGCGGTCAACACCTATCCGGGCGCGCAGTGCGACATCCCGTCGATCCTGTACTCGTTCTCGTTCGCGCCGAACCCGGACTGGAGCCGGCTCTACCCGCTGCAGCCGGAGATCAAGGCGTACCTCAACCGCTGCGCCGAAGAATTCGGCCTGCGCCCGCACCTGCGGTTCGGGCACGAAGTGCTCGATGCCGCCTGGGACGACGACGCGCAGCACTGGACCGTCGTGACCGACCGGGGAACCTGGCAGGCGCAGGTGCTCGTCGGCGCCACCGGCCCCTTCAGCGAACCTTCCGTGCCCGAGCTGCCGGGCTTGGAGAACTTCCGGGGCGCCGTGTTCCACTCCGCGGCCTGGGACCACGAGCACGACCTCACCGGCGAGCGCGTCGCGATGATCGGTACCGGTGCGTCCGGGGTGCAGATCATTCCGCAGGTGCAGCCGGTGGCTCGCGCGCTGAAGGTCTTCCAGCGCACGCCCACCTGGATCATGCCGCACCCGGACCGCCGCATGACGCGCTTCGAGCAGCGGCTGTTCCGGCGTTTTCCCGCCGTGCAACGGATCGCGCGGGAATGCTTCGACCTGTTGCAGGAAGCGCTGGTGCCGGGCTTCGTGCACCGGCCCGGGCTGCTCAAGGGCATGGAATGGGTCGCCCGCGCGCACCTGCGCCGCCAGGTCCGCGATCGTGAGCTGCGGGCCAAGCTGAAGCCGTCCTACTCCTTCGGCTGCAAGCGGCCCACGTTCTCCAACGCCTACTACCCGGCGTTGACGCAGCCCAACACCGAGGTGGTCACGTCCGGAATCCGGCAGGTGCGGGAGAACGGGATCGTCACCGCCGACGGAACGCTGCACGAACTCGACGCGATCGTGCTGGGCACCGGGTTCCGGATGACCGACAACCCCGTTTTCGACCGGGTGCGGGGAAAGCACGGCCGCAGCTTGAACGAGGTGTGGCAGGGCGATGCGCAGGCTTACCTGGGCACGACGATCAGCGGGTTCCCCAACTTCTTCTTCCTGCTCGGGCCGAACTCCGTCGTCTACACCTCGCAGGTCGTGACGATCGAGGCGCAGGTCAACTACATCCTGAGCTGCCTGCGCCAGCTCCAGCGGCAACGACTGTCCAGTATGGACGTCCGGCCGGAGGTGCAGCGGTCCTTCGCCGACGAGGTCGAGCACCGGCTGCGCGGCTCGGTGTGGAACACCGGCGGATGCAGCAGCTACTACCTCACCGAGGCGGGGCGCAACTTCGTGTTCTACCCGGGATTCAACCGGGGCTTCCGCGCCCGGACGCGCGAGGCCGAACTGGCCGACTACCACACACGCAGCGCTGACCGGGCGAACCGGCACAGCGCGATCCCCTCGCAGCGAAGGACGTCATGATGTTCCGATTTCCCCGCATCGGCAGGAATCCGGTCGTCGATCCGCGCGGCGCTCGGCGCTACACCGAGGAAGCGCACGTGATCACGCCACGCGACGTCGAGTTCTCGTGGGACGGGGTGCCGATGCACTACATCCCCGGAGAACCGCTGGCCACGCACGTCATCAACTTCATGCACCTGGTGCTGCCCGAGGGCGAGCGGGCCATGTCCAAGGCGCTGTCCGAGTCGCTGCCGCTGATCGAAGACGCGCGGCTGCACGAGGAAGTCGTCGGCTTCATCGGGCAGGAGGCCACGCACGCGTCCTCGCACGAAGGCGCGCGAGCGCACTTGGCCTCGATCGGCCTGGACACCGAGCCGATGACGCGGAAGCTGGAGTGGATGGTCGACCACGTGCTCGGCGAACGGGGGCTCAAGGGCCGCGCCGAACACGCGTGGCTGTGCGAACGGCTCGGGTTGTTCGCGGCGCTGGAGCACTACACCGCGGTGATAGGCGAGTGGTTGCTGCACGCGGAAGTGTTGGAGCGCAAGGGAATGCACCCGACGATGCTGGACCTCGTCCGCTGGCACGGCGCCGAGGAGGTCGAGCACCGCAACGTCGCCTTCGACGCGTTCATGTACGTCGACGGCAGCTACGCACGGCGGGTCCGCACGGCGCTGCTGGCGAGTTTCACGCTGCTGGTGCTGCTGCTGTCCTCGCTGAACTACCTGTTCAAGACGGACCCGTCGAAGAACAAGGGCCGCTTCTGGTTCCTGCAACTGCTCAGCGCCATGCGCCGCGGTGTGGTCCCGAACATCATGCTGTTCCTGACCGAGATCCCGAAGTACCTCGACCCGCGCTTCCACCCCTCGCAGCTCGGCAGCATGGACGCCGCGGTGCGTTACCTGACCCGGTCCCCGGCAGCCAACGCCGGTGGCACGGCCTCGTAGCGGTAGGCGGATCATGACCACGAGCACGCAGCAAGACCGCCCCGGGTTCGAGCCTTCGTGGGTGTTGCGGGCGGTGGGCGGATTCAGCGCCGCCTACCGGCACCTGTTCGCCGCGAGCAGTGCCGCACCGCTCCTTTCGCGGCCGAAACCGGTGCGCCGCAGCGGATTCGACCTCGATCTCGTCATCGATCGAATACGTCCGGAAACCGCCGACGTCGTCAGCGTGCGACTGTCCGATCCGGACGGTGGTGCGCTGCCGAGCTGTGTTCCGGGAGCGCACATCGACGTCTTCCTGCCTTCCGGGAAGCAGCGGCAGTACTCGCTGTGCGGCGATCCCGCCGACCGGTTCGGCTACCGGATCGCGGTCCGCAGGCTCGCCGACGGCCTGGGCGGGTCGCGCGAGGTGCACGACGAGCTCGAACCGGGCGACCGCATCACGATTCGCGGGCCGCGCAACGCTTTCCGGCTGGTCGATGCGGAGTCGTACCTGTTCGTCGCGGGCGGCATCGGGATCACTCCGATCCTGCCGATGGTGCGGGAGTGCCACCGGCGCGGCTCGCCGTGGCGGATGGTCTACCTCGGACGGTCCCGGGAGAGCCTGCCGTTCCTGGACGAGCTGGCCGGATACGGCAGCGGGGTGGTCGACGTCCGCCCGGACGACGAGCACGGGCCGCCGGACATCACGGCGATCCTGCCCGAGGCGTTACCCGGCGCGGCGGTCTACCTGTGCGGACCGGCGCCGCTGATGACCACCGCCCGCGACCTGCTGCGCGAGATCAACCCGAGCGGTTCCTTGCACACCGAGCGGTTCTCCCCGTTGCCGGTGCGCGACGGCGTCCCGTTCGCGGTGCGCCTCGCGCGCAGTGGGATCGACGTGCAGGTGCCGTCGGACGAGTCCGCGCTGGCCGCGATCCGCCGCGAGCTGCCGGGTGTGCCCTACTCGTGCCAGCAGGGCTTCTGCGGCTCCTGCAAGGTCCGGGTGCTCGCCGGAGAGGTGGAGCACCGGGACAGGCTGCTGCCGGACGACGAACGCGCGGATTCGATGCTGATCTGCGTGTCGCGTTCGGCGGGCGAGCAGCTCACCATCGACCTCTGATCAGCCGCGCCGTGGAAGGACCGGTTCCGCATGACCCGCTGGTATCCGCTAGCCGAATCCGATGACGATTTCCTGTGCTACGCCGAATTCCGCTTCGCGCGCACCGTGGAAGTGCCGGTCGCGGCCGAGCACGTGTGGGCGGCGTTCAGCGCCGATGACGCGCTGGTGTCGTTCTCCCGGTCGATCACCGCAGCGGAGTGGACCTCACCGCGGCCGTTCGGGGTCGGCACCACCCGGACGGTGACGGTCGGGCACGGTGCCGCGTCGCTGCGGGAGCGGTTTTACCGCTGGGACGGGGAATCGCGGATGACGTTCACAGTGGACGCGGCGAATCGGCCGGGCTTGCGGCGGTTCGCCGAGGACGTCGCGCTCGAACCGATCGCCGGGGGCACGCGGTTCACCTGGACCTTCGCGGTGGAGCCAGGGCCCGGGCTCGCTCCGCTGCTGGCGGCGTCCCGGCCGCTGCTGCTCAAAGCGACGCGGGGCTTCGCCGAAGGGGCCGCTCGCCGGGCGGAATCCGGTGCGCGGGGAGGTGCGCGATGACGAGCGGAACCGTTGAGCGAACGTCGGGAAGAGCCCGGCTTGCGGCGACTCTCCGCGATCTCGGCGTCCCCTTGCCCGGCGGAACCTGCTACGACGTCGCCGGCAAGGTCGTCGTGATCATCGGCGGAGCGGACGGGATCGGTTTCGCCCTCGCCCGGATCCTGCACGACGAGCGCGCCGTGGTCGCGCTGGTGGACGTGGACGGCGCTGCCCTGGCCGCCGCCGAGC
>NZ_JAFRFW010000600.1:0-4693 GCF_017434145.1 Saccharopolyspora sp.
GCACCGATGCCGTTGCCGCCACCGGTCACCACGACCACCGAGTCCGACAGCTGCACCGCTCACACACCTCCCGTGAGGGTCAGGCCGCCGTCGAGGGTGAGGATCTGCCCGGTCACCCACGACGCTTCGTCGGACAGCAGGTACGCCGCCGCGCCGCCGATGTCCTCTGGCACGCCGAGCCGCTTGAGCGGGTAGCTCGCGGAAACGCCCTCTTCGTCCTCCGCGTAGAGCGCCGTGGCGAACTTCGTCTTCACCACGGCCGGAGCGACCGCGTTCACCCGCACGTCGGGCGCCAGTTCCACGCCGAGCTGCTGGGTCAGCAGCGACAGCATCGCCTTCGTGCCGCCGTAGTAGCCGATGCCCGGCGAGGGCCGTTGCCCGGCGACGGAGGAGACGTTGAGGACCGATCCCCCGTGCTGCTGCATCCACCCCCGGTACACCTGCTGCGTCCAGGACAGCGCGGCGAGCACGTTGACCTCGAAGGTCTTGCGGGCGACCGAGTGGTCCACGTCGATCACCGGGCCGTAGGCGGGGTTGATGCCGGTGTTGTTGACCAGCATGTGCACGCCGCCGAAGTCCTTCACGGCGCGGTCGACGACCTCGGCCTGGTGCTCGACGTCGTCGGCCTTGCCCGCCACGCCGATGGCGTGCTCGGAGCCGCCGAGCGACTCGACGGCCTCCTCCAGCGGTTCCGGCTTGCGGGCGGTGATCACGACCTTCGCGCCCTCGGACACCAGCCTGGCGGCGATGCCGAGGCCGATCCCGCGGCTGGCGCCGGTCAGGACGGCGACCCGTCCGTCGAAACGCTTGCTCATGCGCTGCTACTCCCACTCGAAAGACCGACCAGTCGGTACGGCCCAGTCAACGGCGTCGAGCGGTGCCGCGTCAACCCTCCCGGACCGGCGCGCCGGACACGCCCGGCCCAGCTGCTCCGACCGGAGCAACACCCGAGCGGACCACTCGCAGCGCACCGCCGTCACCCCACGCACCTGGCAGCGCCGCGCAACGCGGCGCCGCCGGAGCTGATCCACTGCGCACTCGCCAGCGACGACGAAGATCATCCCGCCGCGCGGAGACGGTCCGCGGCCGGTCACCTGGTCGAACCGGCAGGTGTCCTCCGTCAGCCGGACGGACGCGGCACGCTGTGCGACGGGAATGCTACGTCCAGTGATTCCTCACGCTGGCGCGCACGTTTGCGCACACTTTTGGCCCAGGACGCGCTACGCTGGGGACATGACAGTCGCGCTGGAGACCGTGCTGGCCCGGGCAGGACTGCGGGTCACCGCCACCGAGTTCCTCTCCCTCGTCGAGGACGCCGCCAAGCGCCTCACGACGCCGCAGGTCGACCCGTCCGCGCACTTCACCCCCGCCGAGCGCCAGGCCCTCGGCGAAAGCGGCCTGGACCTGTCCCCGCTGGGGACCGGCGAGGTGGACCCGCGCGCCCGGACCGTAGCCGAGCAGGCCGTGCTGCGCGATACCGCGCTTTCGGTGAGCCAGGCCGCGGACCGCATCAGCGTGGACTCCAGCCGCATCCGCCACCGCATCGGTGACGGGCGGCTGATCGGCTGGAAGGACCGCGGCGGCTGGCGGTTGCCCGCGTGGCAGTTCAGCGACGACGACGTGCTGCCCGGTCTGGAAACGGTGCTGGCATCGATGCCGCAGGACCAGCCCGCACTGGTGCTCGCGAAGTTCATGACCACGGCGCAGGACGACCTGGAACTCGGCGACCGCCCGGTCAGCCCGCGCGACTGGCTGCTGGCCGGTGGCGGCGCGCGCCGGGTGGCCGACCTGGCTTCGGCGATCGGCACCCCCGCTTAACGGCCGTCGTCGGCGAACGGTTGCGTGATTCGGCAACCGCAGCGGTTCCCCGAGCGTCTGCCACTACACCGGCTCGCTGCGCCGCGGCGCGTAGCCCACCGCAGTGCGACGACGCGCTGCACGGCCCGCCAGCTGTGCAGCCGACACGGCGCGCAGGCGTGCGGGTTCCGCTGGACGAACACCACGCGGAGCACTTCTGCAACACTCGGAGAGGACGTTCACGAGAGCTTTTGTTCTTTGCCTTGTCAGCGGCAAAGCCGCTGAGGTTCCGCTACCGGCACCGCCACGCAAATCCAGCCCGGACAAATCCCTCAAGCCGCCGAAGTGACCAGGACATCCGTTGGCACGACTTCCCCAGCCGCCGGCACCGGCGGTGCTGCAGGCGATGCTGCGGCGCACCGAGGACGTGATCGCGGTTCCCGCGGGAACCCGGCTCTCGCGCGTGTTCACCTCCGGCGGCAACCACCCGCAGCAGTGGGACAGCTTCCGCTACGCGGGCCCGCTGCCGCACGCCCGATTCGACCCGCACCTGCCGAACACCCAAGGCGGGCCGACGGTGACCCGGGAGCACGGGGTCCTCTACTTCTCGCTGTCGGTGCGGACCTGCGTGGCAGAGGTGTTCCAAGCGACCTCGACGGTCGATCGGCGCACCCGCAAGCCGCACCTGGTGCTCTGCAGGCCGCGGCGCACGCTGCGGCTGCTGGACCTCGGCGGGCTGTGGCCGACCCGCGCCGGAGCGTCGCAGGCCATCAGCAACGGCCCGAAGGAGCGCACGCAGGCGTGGGCGCGCAGCATCCGCGCGGCGTACCCGGAGCTGGACGGGCTTTGGTACCGCTCGGCGATGGACGCGGGGAACCCGTCGCTGTGCCTGTGGGATCCGCCGTCGGCGACCGCGCTGCCGGATTCGCCGGACGTGCTGCTGCCGCTGGACCACCCGGGCCTGGACGTCCCGCTGGGGCGGGTCTGCAAGGAGTTGAACTACACGCTGCTGGACTGAGTCGCGAAAAGGGCGCGCGACCGGCGAAACCGCCTGCAGCCGCGCGCCCTTTCCGGCGCCTCCGGATGCGCCGCCCGCTAATCACCGGGCACGGCGCGGAAATTTCACGAGGAGCTTTCCGGCTGGTGCGCCTTCTGCTCTTCTTCGTCTTTCCGGGATTTCGCGAGGCTCGCGACAGTGGTGATCACCAGCACCACCACGATCACGCCGAGCGACATCCAGTTGTTGATCTCCAGCCAGGTCGGCACCAGGTGGTACTCGTGGAATGCGTGCAGCACCAGCTTGATGCCGATGAACCCGAGGATCACCGAAAGCCCCACGTTCAGGTAGACCAGCCGGTCCACCAGCCCGCCGAGCAGGAAGTACAGCTGCCGCAACCCCATCAGCGCGAAGGCGTTCGCGGTGAACACCAGGAACGGGTCCTGCGTGATGCCGAAGATGGCCGGGATGGAGTCGACCGCGAACAGCAGGTCGGCGCTGCCGATCGCGACGATCACCACGAACATCGGCGTCAGGTAGCGCTTGCCGTCGATCTTGATGATCGATTTGGTCTCGTGGTAGTCCTCGGTGACCGGGAAGACCTTGCGCACCCAGCGCACCACGATGTTCTCTTTGTACTCCTCGTCCTCGTCCTTGTTCCGGATCATGCCGAACGCGGTCCAGATCAGGAAACCGCCGAAGATGAAGAACACCCACACGAACTGCTGGATCAGCGCCGCGCCGACGGCGATGAACGCACCGCGCATGACCAGCGCGAGCAGAATGCCGATCAGCAGCACCCGGTGCTGGTGGATGGTGGGTACCGCGAAGCTGGACATGATCACCATGAAGATGAACAGGTTGTCCACGCTCAGCGAGTACTCCGTTATGTAGCCGGTGAAGTACTCGATCGCGAAGTGCGCATCACCGAAGATCCACACGCCGATGCCGAAGGCGATCGCGCACGCGATGTAGAACACCACCCAGCGGGCCGCTTCGCCGGTGGTCACCTCGTGCGGTTTGCGGTCCACGATGACCAGGTCGAGCAGCAGCAGCAATGCCAGCCCGCCTAGCGTGGCCGCCCACACCCACCAATGCGCGTGCAGCGTGTCCGCTGCTTGGGCCTGGGGTGCGGCCGCCATCAGCTGGACACCCATGGATCACCTCCGGTTCAGGGCATGCGCCGGGACCGGAGGTCTCTTCCACCGGCGAACCGGCCGACGGCACCGGGCCCCTCCCGGCGACGCGCCGGGAGAACGTGACCGTGATGACGATGCCGCCGCGAAGGAATACTCCCCTCCACAACGTTGCCAAGATTGTCACTTATGCGCGGTCCCGACCACCAGTCGGGGTGATGATCGGCACGAGTGCACGCGGAACGTTACGACTGCAGATTCTCCACCGGCAACTTCCTGGTCATCGGCTCACTCGAAGTGGGCGCAGCGACGTCGCGCTGTGACCAATCACATTCGATCGAACCAGCGTTGAACCGACCATCGGGGGATGGACTCGGCGCGTCGTGTCGCTACGATCACCGCGCCCGCCCCAGGCCCACGTGGCGGGACCGCACTCGGGGATGCGGCCGTGCACCGACGACTCGACGACCGTGAAGGTGGCGGCGCGGCAGGCGGCCGATTGCTGTTCGGTTGCTGCTTCATAGCGTCTTCGCCTTCACCCGCTCCAGGATGAAACCGTTGCCGCCTCGTTCCCCTAATGTCCGGACCGTGTCCCCGACCTCCCGCCGCAATGGCCTGCTGCTGCTCGTGGTTCTCGTCGTCGTGGCATTGGCCGCGAGCGTCGCGCTGTGGCCGGGCCGGACCGCCGCACCAGCGCTGCCGCAACCGCGGCAAGTGCTGATCGACGTGGCCGACGGGCCGGGCGGGCAGCAGCGCGCCCAGC
>NZ_JAFRFW010000601.1:0-1632 GCF_017434145.1 Saccharopolyspora sp.
CGCCATCGACACGGTGGTCAGCGAGGGATTCCGGGGCAGTGGTCGGTCGCGTTGGCGACCAAACTCGAGCCCACCTCACCGACCGGCGACGGCACGCCGTCGCGCGCGCCGAAACGCGGGCAGGCTGCACTGGGGCATCGCGTCCTGGGGATCGATCTCGGGCTGCGCACCCTCGCGGGGTGGGCGGTCTGGGAAGTCGTCGACGAGGGCGAAGTCGGCAACGTCGCTGCCAGCTCCGGCAACAGTCTCACCGACGCCACGCGGCATCTGGCGAGCCCTACTCCGGACGAACCGGGTCCGTTGGGGGATCATCGGCTCGTCTACCGCAAGCTGGACGGCCATGAGCAGGGCCACTGGGCACGGTTGGAAGCGACCGGGCTGCTCGACCTCGCCGATGGGCGCAAGAGTTCCGGGAACGGTGTGGAACCGGGTCCGAAGCGGACGGCGCCGCAGCCCACACGGCGGGACTGGATGCTGGCGGCGCGAGCGCTCAAACACGTCGGTGCGCGGCTGAGCACGCCGCAGCATGTGACCGACGACTACCGCACGAGCAATCTCGCCTTCGACTACTTGTACAGCGTGAAGCGGGCCGTTGTCCGGCACGGACAACTCGCCGGACTGGCGGTCGCCGTCGAGCACGGAACCGACGCCGAGCGGCTCCTGCGGTTGATCTCCGGGTGGTGGAAGGTCGCCGCCCGTGAGCCGCGGTCGTACTTGGCACGCCTGTGGCGTTCGCACGTCCTGCCCGAGTTGCCGCGGGAATCGGTGGGGGAGTTGGTCGAGTGGCGCGGGGCTTACCGCGATCAGAGGCCGAACTTGCCACAGCCCGCGGTGGCAGACCTGCGCGACTACGTCGAGCGGCTCCTGACCGACACAGAACTGCGCGAGCATCTGGTGGCGTGGATGCACGCCGTGTGGGCCGACGAGGATCAACGTCTCCGGGTGCCGCTGCGGCTGACGCGCGTGGTGCTGTCCGGTGGCGTGGTACCGGCCAAACTGGCCACCACGATCGGACTGCCCGCCGCCAGCAACAACGCCCAGGACGGCGACTACGAGCATCCCGGCGCGGTGATCGGACTGAGCCCCCGGCGGCTGCAACTGCTCGACGAGCTCTACAAGGTCAAGCGCTCCTGGCACATGCGGCGCCGCCCACACCGTCCCGGCGACGGCGACATCGAAGTCGAGCAGCAGCCCGACGGGACCTTCACCGCGGTGCGCGGGCAGGACCTGTTGGCCCGGCTGACCGACAAACGCGATCGGGTGCGCGACCAGCTCAGCAAGCAGGTCGCCTCCGCGATCGTCGAGACCGCAGCCGTGAACGGGTGCCACAGCATCGCCTACGAAAACCTTGACGCCTACCGCACCTCGCTGCACCGTTCCCGCGACGAGAACGCGAAGCTACGCCTGTGGGCCCACCAGTCGATCACCAAACACCTCGAGGAGATCGCCACCCTGCACGGTTTCGGCTACCGGGCCATCAACCCCAGAGGAAGCTCGCAGTACTCCGCGGTCACCGACGAGCGAGGAGTGCGGGTTGAGAAGGTGCCCGCCCACCGGTTCGCACAGGAGGTGCCGACGTGGTGGGCGTCGGCGGTCAAAGCCGCGCGGACCCGGACACGCCGCGGCGAGGAC
>NZ_JAFRFW010000602.1:0-5922 GCF_017434145.1 Saccharopolyspora sp.
GGCCGGGCGCGGCGGCCGCGGACCGCGGGCGGCATTCTGCACTGCCCGCGGCGGCGCCGTCCGCGGAACCCCGGGACTCGACCGTGCTCGTGACCAACCGGATATCAACGTGTTGGCACGAGTTGGACCAAACCCTTCACCCGCTCGCGGTCGGTGCGGCCATACTAGGGGCGCTTCGCGGCCGGGCGGGCCGCTTTCGGCGAGAAACCGACCGTCCTTCGTGGAGCGAGCGGAATGCACGGACCTAGGAAGTAGGGGGCCTGGAGTGGCTACCGGGACCACGGTGTTCAGCCGCGTGACAGTGGTGGCGCCGAACACTCGCATCGATTTGGCGCTGCCCGCCGATGTCGCGGTGGCGGATCTGCTGCCGATGCTGCTGGACATGTCCCGAGAGACCGCACCCGACGGCGGTTCGCGGCACGGCGGGTGGTGCCTGGCCAAGCTCGGCGACGAGCCGCTGGACAACAGCCAGACGCTGGCCTCGCTGGGCATTGTGGACGGTGACCTGCTGCAACTGCGGCGTCGTTCGGACAATCCGCCCCCGCCGCTGTACGACGACGTGGTCGACGCGCTCGCCGAGGCCGAGCCGGGCAGCTACCGGCCGTGGACCAAGGAGACCGCGAACAAGATCGGGCACACCGCGGGCGCGCTGGCGATGGTCGGCGCGGCCGCGGCGCTGGGGTTGACCAGCGTCACCGGCGGGCTGCTGTTCCACATCGTCACGGCCGTCGTGGCGCTGTTCGTCGCGGTGTTCGCCACCGGCATCGGCTCGATCGTCGCCCGCGCCTACGGCGCCCCCACCACCGGCACGGTGATCGCCGGGGCGGGCGGGCTGCCGATGGCGTTCGTGGCCGGGCTCAACGCCATTCCGTTCGGCGACAGCCTGCGGCCGGGCCTGCTGCTGGCCAGCGCGCTGGTGCTGATCTTCGCGTCGATCTCGCTGATGGTGATCGGCACCGGCGTGGTCACGTTCATCGCCGCGGCCACCGTGTCCTCGTTCGGCGTGCTGGCGTTCATCGTCGCGACGCTGCTGCCGCGGGAAGCCACTGCTGCCGGCGTCGCCGCGGGCGCCGCCGCGGTCGGGCTCGCCGGGATCTCGCTGCTGCCGCGGCTGACCATCCAGCTCGCCAAGCTGCCGCTGCCGCACGTGCCGGGCAACGCCGAAGACCTCAAGGAGGACGCGGGCTTCCCGGACTACCGGATGATCGAGCGCCGTACCGGGCTGGCGCACCAGTACATGACCGGGCTGATCATCGGCTGCGGGCTGACCGCGGCGCTCGGCGCGATCCTCGCGGCCGTGACGTCCGAGCACGGCGTCTTCGGCCCGCTGCTGGCCGTGGTCGTGTCCGCGGTGCTGCTGCTGCGCGGCCGCAACTACGCCAACGGCAGCCAAGCGGTGGCGCTGCTGCTGACCGGTCTGCTCGCGGCGCTCGGCGTCACCGCCGGGTTGCTGGTGATGGTCGCGCAGCAGCCGGTCTGGGTGGCCGGGGTGTTCCCGCCGCTGCTGCTGCTCGGCGTGCTGGCGCTGGTGTTCGGCGTGGTGTTCCCGAACCGGCGGTTCTCGCCGGTGCAGCGGCGCACGGTGGACATCCTGGAGGCGGTGCTGATCGCACTGGTGCTGCCGCTCGCACTCGGCGTCATGGACCTGTACATGGCGGTCCGCGACCTGAACCTCTCGTTCTGATGACCAGCCGCACCAACCGGTCGTTGCGGCGCGCGCTGGCGCTGTCGGCGGTAGTGGGCGTGACGGCGTTCGGCCCTGCGATGCCCGCCTCCGCCGAGGACCCCTTGGACTTCCAGCCGCCGGAGCTGACTCCCGCCACCCCGCCCAGCGGGCCGCTCGGGGTGACCGGGAACTACGAAGCCGCGCAGGGCTGCATGCAGCCCAACAGCGGCGGCACCTCGGTCCAGGAGAAGCCGTGGAGCCAGCGCACGCTCGGTTTCGAGCGGGCGCACGAGCAGGGCTACACCGGCTCCGGCGCGACGGTCGCGGTGATCGACACCGGCGTGAACCCGCATCCGCGGCTGCAGCTGAACGGCGGCGGAGGTAGCGCCGTGCCGGACGGCGGGGCGAACTCCGACTGCGACGGCCACGGCACCGTGGTCGCCGGGATCATCGGGGCCTCCGACTCCCCCGAGACGGGATTCACCGGAGTGGCGCCCGATTCGACGATCATGTCGATCCGCCAGTCCTCCCAGCTGTTCCAGGACAAGCAGCAGAACAAGACGGTCGGCGACACGCAGTCGATGGCGCAGGCCGTGCAGCACGCCGTCGACCAGAACGTCAGCGTCATCAACATCTCGCAGTCGTCCTGCCAGCCGATGGCGCAGGCGATGGCGGACGGGGGCGGCTACAACAACCGACTGGGCAACGCGGTCAAGAACGCCTACGACCAGGGCATCCCGGTGATCGCCGCCGCGGGCAACACGCAGGACAGCTGCCAGAAGAACCCGTCCGGTTCCCCGACCACCGCGGTGCTGCCCGCCTGGTTCGACAAGTACGTGCTCACGGTCGGGTCGGTCGGACAGCAGGGCCAGCCGTCGGAGTTCACCGTCCCCGGCCCGTGGGTGGACGTCGCAGCGCCCGGCGAGAACCTCACCGGGCTCGACCCGGGCAAGGGCGGCACCACTGTCGTCAACCATCTCGCGACGGGGCAGGGCGGCCAGCCGGGCCCGAACCAGGGCACCAGCTTCGCCGCGCCCTACGTGTCCGGGATGGCGGTGCTGATCAAGCAGAAGCACCCCGAGCTGTCCGCGGGCGAAGTGATGGACCGGATCGAGAAGACCGCGCTGAGCCCCGGCGGGCCGAACGGCCGCAACGACATCGTCGGCTACGGCCTGATCGACCCGATGGCCGCACTGGACAACGTGATCCCCGCCGAGCACGGGCAGCGGCCAGCGCCGGTCAAGCCCGCCCGGCTCGGTGCGGACGTGATCCCGCAGCCGAACTGGCTCGCGCTGACTATCGCCTTCGGCGGCTCGCTCGGCGGCATCGGAGCGGTGCTGTTCACGGCGTTCCTGGTGCGCGCGCGGCGCGCCGTGCGGGCGCGGGAAGCAGGGCAGGACGCGGAGTAGCGGCGCGGAACGGCCGGCGAACGGCCCGGAATCGTCCTGGCGCGGATGGTTCCGGGCCGTTTGTTCTGCGCAGTGCAACCCCCGACCGCACTCCTCCGGGATTCGGTGCCGAATCATCACGCCTCGTGGAAATGCTCCGGACGGAGCGTGTCAAAACGCCTTCACGCCCCGGCGCAAAATCGGCGTTCACATTTTCGTTACGCATCGGATGTCGCCCGGCCGTTGACGATGACCCGGCCGCGAACAATGCACCGAAAACCACGGCTCCCATATCGCGGTCACCGCGCAAAAATCCGCCCGCGACCCGATGGGCCGGCGGGCGGATTCTGCGGACGACCAGAGCGGTCCGGTCAGCTCCCGGCAGTGCCGGATTGCTGCTGCGCCTGCGGCGGCGGCCGGTTCACCCCGCCCGGCGGCACCGGGATGGAGTCGTAGACGAAGCTCGCCTGTGCCGGATCGAGGAAGTCACCGCGCGGCAACGTACCCAGGATCCGCGCCGGCCCCGCCTTGATCGACCCGGGGTTGTTGGTCACGCCCAGCCCCTGCGCCGTCTTCCCGTCCTTCACGCCGTAGACCACGCCCTGGTCGGACACCAGGTAGATCGGCCCGGACTCGGCACCCGGCTCGTTGAACGCCGCGCGCACCACCCCGGCCTTGCCAGCGGGCATGTAGAAGTAGTCCACGTTCGGGCCGGTCCCGTCGAACTGGGCCAGCTTCACCGGCGCGGCCTTCGCCGGGCTGCCCTTGTTCGTGGTGACCGTGATGTGCTGCCCGCCGTTGATGTTGCGCCAGCTCAGGCAGGACGTGTCGGCCTGCTGGAACGGCACCGGCTTCGGCACCACGGTCGGGAAGGTCTCCAGCGCCATCTGCTGCCCGTCCGGTGCGGACTGCGCGTCGGTGATCGTGCCGGTGGCGTTCGGAATGCCTTCCGAGCGCGGCTTGTCCGCGTGCAGCACGGCGGCCGCACCGGCGCTGATCTCCTGCTTCCCGCTGGGCAGCAGCACGTAGAACTTGTCCGGGTTGCCCGCAACGGTCTGGCGGACCACGTCACCGGAGTCGTAGGAGTTCTGCATGTAGTCGACCGTGCCGCTGGGCGCCTCCGGGATCCGCAGCTCCGGCACCTCCGGGACGGCGTTGAGCATCTTCGTGCTGATGGTGCGCGGGGTCTGCCCGTTCAGCCCGTAGATGTCCATCACGGCCCGCTCGGAGCGGTCCACCTTCGCCTTCACCGTGCGGGTGTTCGGGTTGCCCGGCGCACCGTCCACCCGGTACATCAGGTATTCCTGCCCGGACGCCTGGTCCCGCACGAACAGCGACTGGTTCTCGGCCAACTCGGTGCCGTGGTTGGGATCCCCGCCGATGACGGTGGTCTCCACCTTCGCCGGGCGCGCCGAGCCGGAGACGTTGAGGTCGTCGGCGACCTGGCCCACGTCGCAGATCGCCCAGGACGGATCGGCGATGTTGTTCGGGTCCGGCAGGTAGTTCGGCGCGTTGACCATCCCGGTGCGCGGCCCGCGCGGGAATTCGCCCAGCGCGGCCTCCTTCACCGTGGTGGCCTGCACCGCCTGCCCGCCCTGGCCACCGCCCTGGGCCATCACCAGCAGCTTCGCCGATGCCATGTTCAGCATCGGGATCAGCCGCTTCTGCGCCTGCTGGTCGGCGGTGACGACGTACACGCTGCCGCTGTCCTTGCCGATCACGATCGAGCCCGGCTGCGGCACCGAACCCTTGCCGCCGAACAGTCCCCACACCAGGAATCCGATGATGCCGATGCAGGCGAGGATCGCGCCCGCGACGGTCGCGCGCTTATGCGAACCCATCGGATCGTGCAGCATCACGGCGTCTTTGCGGACCAGTGCCGATTCCATGCGGCGAAGGACGAACCGGTACGCCTGGACCTGTGACTTCGTTGTGGGTGTTGATGCCATTCTTCGCCTACAGCTCTCCCGTCCGAGGTACGGTTCCGCAGGATAGCCGCCGAGAGTCCGCGAACGGGTCCGATCCGCCGAGTCCGTGGGCATTCTTTCGCGCGGCCGCCGAACGACCTGGTTAGCGCGCCGCGCGCACTATCTGCGAGGGGAAGAGACCGAACGGATGTCCGTCAGCACGCAACATCCGGCCCAGCCGAACGCCTCCGCTCCCGGCGGCGCCCGCACGCGCATCCGCGCGCGGCGGCGCACCATCGGCGCGAGCCTCGGGGCGATGCCGGTGGCCAACATCGCCGTCATCGAGGTCGGCCTGGCGATCGGCTTGATCCTGGTGTGGCTCAACGAGCTGCTGTGGCCGGTGGCCGCGGGCGTTGCCGGACTCGCGTTGATCATCGCGCTGCTGCGCAGGCGCGGGCGGTGGTTCACCCAGTGGTTCGGACTGGTGCTGCAGTACCGCACCCGCAGCCACACCCGCCGGTCCGAACCGCCGTCCGCGGACGTCAGCGAACTCGCCGAGGACATCAACGGCGACGGCATCATCGGCCCGGACGAGAACCACCGCGTGGCGCTGCTGCGGATCGCCGTCGAGGACCTGGTCGTCGCGCGCGGCCGGGACCACGACCGCAATCCCGTCGGTTTGGCCTGGCACGACGGCAAATGGACCGCGGTGCTGATGGTCGACCCGACCCCGCCGCTGCTCAAGCCCACCGAGACCGCGTTGAACCTGCCGCTGGGCGTGCTCGCGCCCTGCCTGGAGGACCGCGGCGTGGTGCTGGACGCGATCCAGGTCATCTGGCACTGCTACCCCGGCAGTTCGTCGCTGCCCGCGGATTCCCCCGCGCTGAACTCGTACCTGGAGATGGTGGGGCCGACCGCGGCGGCCGCGCGCCGCAGCACGTGGGTGGCGGTGCGGCTGGAC
>NZ_JAFRFW010000603.1:0-4481 GCF_017434145.1 Saccharopolyspora sp.
CCGCAACGTCGGCGCGCGCGTCTTGGACGCGGGTGACGGTGCGCGCAGCAGGTAGCCGTCGTCCAGCGGCTCGATCCGCGCCTCGCGGCCGGACAGCAGCAGCGCCCCGTCCGGCCGGTCCAGCTCGACCCGTTCCGGCAGCGCCAGATCACCGGGCTCGGCGGCGATCACGCGGCCGGAGGAACTCAGCAGCGCGGCCGGTTCGCCCTGCAACGCGTGCAACGCGTGCAGGTTCCGCTCCCGCAGCTGCTCGTCGCGGCGCGTCATCCGCTCCCGCAGCTCGCTTTCCACCAGCGTCGCGGCGGCCGATACCAGCGCGGGCAGCGCCGGGTGCATCGTGTGCAACGGGCCGCTGAGGTCGATGGCGCCGAGCAGCCGCCCGGTCTCCGGGTCGTGCACCGGCGACGCCGCGCAGGTCCACGAGTGGTAACGGCGCACCAGGTGTTCGGCGGAGTGGATCTGCACCGGCAGCCCGGTCGCGAGCGTGGTGCCCATCGCGTTGGTGCCGATCGACGACTCCGCCCACCGGGTGCCCTCCGCCAGCCACACCCGGTCGGCGTCGCGGCAGACGTCGCGGTGGCCCTCCCGCCACAGGATGTTCCCGTCCGCGTCGGTGACGATCATGATGTGCGTGGTGCCGTCCGCGGCGTCCAGCAACGTCCGGCGCAGCAGCGGCACGCACTCCGCCAGCGGATGCGCGGCCCGCACGTCGCAGAGCTGGTCGGAGCCGAAGGTGACCGGGGGCTCCCAGCGCTCCGGGTCCACGCTGGCCGCCAGCGACCGCTGCCACGACTCGGACACCACCGCGCGGGGCGCTCGCGGTGCGGGCTGCCCGGAGAGCACGGCGGTGTGCACCCGCCGCAGCAGGTGGGCCCGCTCCAGCGGGTCGGCCGGGGTGTCGTCGGTGTGGTTCATGGCTCCTGTACGCCGCGGGATCTTCACCGGTGGTCCGGTGCGCCGCACCTGCTCGTGGAACCGTCCTCGCGGTCTCGCGCGGGCGGTGCTCGCGGGCTGCTCCGGTGGTGCGCCGTACCACGCCCGTTCGGCTCATCCTGAACGGTGACGATCGTTATGAGCAACCATCCTCACCCCAATGCTGCTCGCCGCGGCAACGCATCTGCAACGTCGCGCTCCGTAGGTTCCCCGCCCGAGACCGCACAACGTCGTACGGGAGGCACCAGATGACCCGCTTCGCAGCGCCGGGCACCGAGGGATCGGTCGTCGAGTACAAGTCGCGCTACGACCACTTCATCGGTGGCGAGTACGTGTCCCCGGCCAAGGGTGGTTACTTCGACAACCCAACGCCGGTCAACGGGCAGGTCTTCACCGAGATCGCCCGCGGCACCGCCGACGACGTGGAACGAGCCGTGGACGCCGCCGAAGGCGCGGCCGCCGCGTGGGGCCGCACCGCGCCCACCGAGCGCGCGGGGACGCTGCTGGCGATCGCCGACCGCATGGAGCAGAACCTGCAGAAGCTCGCGGTCGCCGAGAGCTGGGAGAACGGCAAGCCGGTCCGGGAGTCCCTGGCCGCGGACATCCCGCTGGCGATCGACCACTTCCGCTACTTCGCGGGCGCGCTGCGCGCGCAGGAAGGGTCGCTCTCGCAGATCGACGAGAACACCGTCGCCTACCACTTCCACGAGCCGCTGGGCGTGGTCGGGCAGATCATCCCGTGGAACTTCCCAATCCTGATGGCGGTGTGGAAGATCGCCCCGGCGCTGGCGGGCGGCAACGCGATCGTGCTCAAGCCCGCCGAGCAGACGCCCGCATCGATCCACGTGCTGCTGGAGGTCATCGGGGACCTGCTGCCGCCGGGCGTGCTCAACGTGGTCAACGGTTTCGGCGTCGAAGCGGGCAAACCGCTGGCGTCGAACTCCCGCATCCGCAAGGTCGCCTTCACCGGCGAGACCACCACCGGGCGGCTGATCCTGCAGTACGCCAGCGAGAACATCATCCCGGTGACCGTGGAACTGGGCGGCAAGAGCCCGAACATCTTCTTCGACGACGTCGCCGCGCAGCGCGACGCCTTCTACGACAAGGCGATCGAGGGCTTCACGATGTTCGCGCTCAACCAGGGCGAGGTGTGCACCTGCCCGTCCCGGGCGCTGGTGCAGCGCGGCATCTACCAGGACTTCATCGCCGACGCGGTCGCGCGCACCGAGACCATCAAGCAGGGTCACCCGCTGGACACCGAAACCCAGGTGGGCGCGCAGGCCAGCAACGACCAGCTGGAGAAGATCCTCGCCTACATCGACATCGGCAAGCAGGAAGGCGCCAAGATCCGCACCGGCGGTGAGCGCGTCGACCTCGGCGGGGAGCTGTCCGGCGGCTACTACGTGCAGCCCACGATCTTCGAGGGGCACAACAAGCAGCGGATCTTCCAGGAGGAGATCTTCGGCCCGGTCGTGTCGGTGGCCTCGTTCGACGACTACGACGACGCGCTCAAGACCGCCAACGACACCCTCTACGGCCTCGGCGCGGGCGTGTGGTCGCGGGACGGCAACACCGCCTACAAGGCGGGCCGGGACATCCAGGCGGGCCGGGTGTGGGTGAACAACTACCACGCCTACCCGGCGCACGCGGCCTTCGGCGGCTACAAGCAGTCCGGCATCGGCCGCGAGACGCACAAGATGATGCTCGACCACTACCAGCAGACGAAGAACCTGCTGGTCAGCTACTCGGACAGCGCCCAAGGGCTGTTCTGATGGACGAGCCCGGCCGAGTGGCCGTGACGCCGGAGGCGGCGGAGCTGATCCGCCGCCTCCGCGGCGAGCACGGCCCGGTGATGTTCCACCAGAGCGGCGGCTGCTGCGACGGCAGCGCACCGATGTGCTACCCGCAGGGCGAGTTCCGCACCGGGGTGTCCGACGTGCATCTCGGCGATCTGGCCGTGGACGACGAGGACGGCGCGCCGAATCCGGTCCCGGTGTGGATGTCCGGCCCGCAATACGAGTACTGGCAGCACACCCACCTGACCATCGACGTCGTGCAGGGGCGGGGCAGTGGTTTCTCCCTGGAGGCGCCCGAAGGCGTGCGCTTCCTGATCCGCTCGCGGCTGTTCACCGACGAGGAATGGGCCGCGCTGGGTTCGCGCTGAACCACCCGTTTGCTCGGGTGCGGCCCGCCCGGCCGCACCCGCTCACGGCCACGGGACCTGCGGGGAGCGGGTGAACCCGATGCCTGCCGCCTCCCAGCGCGGTGCTTGCGCGGCCAGCCGCGCCCGGAACGACTCCCAGTCGTGCGTCGCGGCCGGGGACCAGCCGAGTTCGGCGATCGCGGGCAGCCGGGGGAACGCCATCACCTCCAGGTGCGCGGAGTTCTCCAGCGTCTCGGTCCAGATCGGCGCTTCCACGCCGAGCACGGACTCCTCGCCGACGCCCTGCAGGTGCGCGGCCGGGTCCCAGCCGTAGGCGTCGGCGACTTCGACGTAGCCGGCCCAGCTCAGGCCGAGTTCGGTCGACTCGTCGTACTTCATGTCCAGGTACGACCTGTTCGCGGGCGACATGAGGATCTTGCTGCCGCGCGCGGCGGCGGCCGCGACCTCGGCCGCCTCCGGGTCGGCGGGATCGGTTCCCCAGTACTGCACCACCGCCGGATTCTGCGGTGTCGCCTTGGCGTACTCGTGCCAGCCGACGACGGTCTTGCCGTGCGCGCGCACGATCGGCAGCGCGCGGCGCATGAACGCCCGGTACTGCTCATCGGTCGTCGCATCCGCCTCGTCACCGCCGATGTGCAGGTAGGGGCCGGGCGTGAGCGCGGCGATCTCGCCGATCACCTCGTCCAGGAACCGGTACGAGATGTCCTTGTCCACGCACAGCGAGCTGAACCCGACCTCGATGCCGGTGTAGAGCGGCGGCGCCACACCGTCGCAGTTGAGCTCCGCGTAGGACGACAACGCGGCGTTGGTGTGCCCCGGAACGTCGATCTCGGGGACGATCGTGATGTGCCGCGAAGCGGCGTAGCGCACGATCTCGGCGTAGTCCTGCTGCGTGTAGAAGCCGCCGGGGCCGCCGCCGACCTCGGTGCTGCCGCCGTGCTCGGTCAGCCGCGGCCAGGACTCGATCTCGATGCGCCAGCCCTGGTCGTCGCTCAGGTGCAGGTGCAGAAAGTTGATCTTGTAGCGCGCGATCTGGTCGATGTAGCGCTTGACCTGCTCGACGCCGAAGAAGTGCCGCGCCACGTCGAGCATCGCCGCGCGGTGGCCGAACCGGGGCCGGTCGGCGATCGCACCGCCCGGGATCGGCCACGGCCCGGGCTGCGGGCCCGCGCTCTCGATCTGCGGAGGCAACAGCTGCCGCAGCGTCTGCACGCCGTTGAACAGCCCCTCGGGCGTTCCCGCGCGCAACATGATGGTTTCGGCGGTGACTTCGAGGCGGTATCCGGCTTGGCCGAGCCCCGCGTCATCGAGGCGCAGCACGAGATCGCCCCGTTCGCCGATCGGCAAGGCGTAGCCGGTCGCCGGGCGCAGCACACCCGCGAGG
>NZ_JAFRFW010000604.1:0-6772 GCF_017434145.1 Saccharopolyspora sp.
CCTGCACCACCACTTCGACCCGCTGCACCGGCGAGCATTGGACAGGGCGGTGGTTTCGATGTGCGCGTGAGAACGGCGCGGTTCACCACTGGTACGGCAGGAACTTGCCGTCCAAGGTGACCACGACGCGGTCGCCCTGCGGGTCTTCAGCGCGACGGACGTCGAGCCGGAAGTTGATCGCGCTCATGATGCCGTCACCGAATTCCTCGTGGATCAGTTCCTTGATGGTCGGCCCGTACACCTGCAGCACCTCGTAGAGCCGGTACATCGTCGGGTCGGCGGGCACCTGCGCGTCCAGCGCGCCCCGAGTGGGCTGGACGCGCAGCGCGAGAGCGACCTCCCGGTCCAGTTCGAGCAACTCCGCGGCGGCGTTCGCCTCGGCCTCGCCCATCGGGTGCTGGCCGAGCAGCGCCGCCGTGGTCCAGGCGACCGGCCTGCCCACCGCCTCGGCCAGCTGCGCCCAGGTCAGGCCCAGTTCGGTCTTCTGCGACCGGACCGCGGCCGCGGCATCCTGCTTACTGATCATGTCCGCTCCCCTTCCCCGGAAAACCCGGGACAGGCAGGACGATCGCGATCGCACAACACCGCCCGTCCCGCACGACATCGCTCAATCCGGACACATTCTCGGCCGAAACGGCGTGGTTCGTGCTGCGAGCACGCGGCATCGCGGTCCATGCATCGGCCGCACCCGCCGGTTTTCTGCGTCCGCGCCTTCTAGCTGAGGTTCCGCTACCTGACCCACTGCGCAAGCCAACTTCGGAGGCACTCCACAGGCGCGGTTCGTCCCGTTCGGCTCCACCCGGCCGAGGCGGCGGGTCGCCGCTAGCCTGCGAAAGCACGAGCCGTTCTCGGAAGGAGCTCGCCTCGTGACTGAGCCGCGCCGCCTGCTGCTGGTCAGCGCCACCATCGGGGAAGGGCACAACGCCACCGCGCGAGCCGTCGAGGAGGCCGCCCGGCGATCGTGGCCGGGCTGCGAGGTGTCCTGGCTCGACGCACTGCGGGCGATGGGGCCTTGGGTGCCGCGAACGTTCGGCCGGATCTACGTGACCAACGTGCAGTCCACGCCATGGCTCTACGACTTCTTCTACGCCGCGCTGTGGCGGCAACGCTGGTTCGCCAACGGCTGCCGCCGCTTCGTCGGTGCCTGGGCGGGCCGCAGGCTGCGCCCGCTGCTGGCCGACGAACGCCCGGACCTGATCGTGTCCACCTACCCCATGGGCACCGCCGGTCTGGCCTGGTTGCGCGCCCGCGGCGAACTGCGGACTCCGGTCGCGGCGGTGATCTCCGACTTCGCCCCGCACCCGTTCTGGGTCTACTCCGCGATCGACCGGCACTACGCCATGAGCGAGGTCAGCGCAGGGGCAGCCGATCTCGCCGAACCGGCGGCGGTCAACACCGTCAGCGCACCGCCCGTCGTCGCCGCGTTCCACCCGCGGGACAAGGCCGAAGCACGCCGCGCCTGCGGTCTCCCGCAGGCCGGTTTCGTGGTGCTGATCTCGTGCGGCTCACTGGGTTTCGGCTCCGTCGACCGCGCCGTCGAGGCAGCGCTGCGCGCCGGGACCGATCAGGTCGTGGTCGTGTGCGGGCACAACGACACCTTGCGCGACCGGTTGCTGCGCCGTGCCGAGCGCGACTCCCGGATCGACCCGCTGGGCTGGGTCGACGACATGGCCACGCGCACCGCGGCGGCCGACGTCGTGGTGACCAATGCCGGGGGCGCCACCGCGCTGGAAGCACTCGCCTGCGCCCGCCCGGTCCTCATGTTCGAACCCATCGCCGGGCACGGCCGCGCCAACGCCGAGCTGATGGAACGCGCCGGTCTGGCCGAACTCTGCGACGACGAGCCCGCGCTGGCGCAGGCGCTGGACCGGCTCGCCACCGAGCCCGGCGAGCTGCACAACGCCGAGCAGCGGATGCTCCGGCACCTGCGGGACACCGGCGAGTTCGCCGACCAGGTGGCCGATATGGCGAACCTGGATCCCGCCGTGCCCGAGCGGATGCGCGCTCAGGACACGTTCTTCGTGCACGTCACGACCCCGCAGGTTGCACAGCAGACCGGCGCCGTGTTGTCGCTGCGCGGACCGGCGGCCGGCGCGGAATGGGGCGCCGAGCTCGCCGCGCGGGTCAGCGAACGGATCGCCGCCCGTGCGCCCGAACTGCCGATGGTCAGCAAGCGGCTGGTCACCCGCCGGCACCGCGAACCGCACTGGGTGCCGGTCCGGCGACTCGCACCTGAGCAGCACCTGCGGCGGATCACGCTCGGCGAGCACGACGATCAGGAGTCCGCGGAGCGCGAGTTCTTCAGCACGCCGTTGCCCACCGACCGCCCACCATGGGAGATGGCCGTGCTGCACCGGCCCGGCTCCGGCGACTCGGCGCTGCTGGTGAAGATGCACCACTCGCTCGGCGACGGGTTGGTGATGACCTCGACGCTGCTGCGGCTGCTGTGCGACGAGGTCCCCGATCTGCCGGAGCAGCCCCGGCCCGCGATTCCACGCCTGCGGTACGTCACGGCGGTGTTGCGCGGCATGCTGAGCCTGGTCACCGCAGGCCCGGCCCCGCGCGGCGGCCTCGGCGGACGCAGCACCGGAGCACGCCGCTTCGCCTGGAAAGAGCTCGACGCCGCCGAGGTCGAGGCCGAAGCCCGCGCGAACGGCGTATCCCGCAGCGCGTTGCTGCTCGGCATGGTGGCCGAAGCGCTGCACCGCTTGGACGAGAACAACACACACCAGCGGAACTTCCGCACCATGGTGCCCAGGAAGGCCCGTCCCGGCACCGAAGACTTCGGCAACCACGCGGTCGCGGTGACCGTCGACCTGCCCATCGGCCCCATGTCCCCGCGGCGACGGCTCGCCGAAGTCGCCGCCCGGCTCGACCGCGCGCAGCACCGCGGGCAGCCGCAGGCCAGCGAAGCCGTGTTGCGGGGTCTGCGCCTGCTGCCCGCTCCGCTGCACCGCTGGGTCTGCCGCAGGATCTACGGACGCAACTTCTTCCAGGCGATCGTCTCGATCATGCCGGGGCACCGGACGCCGGTGCACATCGCCGGAGCGCTGCTGCGCACCGTGTACCCGGTCTTGCCGCTGGCCGATGGCATGGCGCTGGCGATCGGGACCATCGGGTGGGGAAGAACCGTCGGAGTCGCGCTCACCACCGACGCGGCGCTGCTGCCCGACGTGGACAAGCTCGCCGACCAGCTCCCGAGCGCCTTCGCCGCACTGCGGCTCGGCGCGCAGGAGGGCGCGTGACCTCCACCGGGAGCCAGTTGTTCATCGCGGTGCCCGCCGCGCTGGCGGGCGCCGCCGGGTTCGGGCTGGCCAGCGCCGTGCAGCAACGCGCGACCAAGCAGGTGCCCACCACCCGCACGCTGGATCCCCGGCTGCTGTGGCAACTGGTGCGCAAACCGATCTGGCTGCTGAGCATCGGCACCGTGATCGTCGGGCTGTCCTTGCAGGTCGTGGCGCTCGCGTTCGGTCCGCTGGTGCTGGTGCAGCCGCTGCTGGTCACCGCGGTGCTGTTCGGCGCGGTCTTCGCGGCCTGGATGGCGCACCGCCGGTTGGACCGGGTCCTGGTGCTCGGCGCGCTCGCGGTCGCCGTCGGGTTGGCGGTGTTCCTGCTGCTGGCGCGGCCGAGCGGGCAAGGTGAGGGGTTCACCGGCTCCGGAGTGTTCCCGCTCGCGGCGGTGCTGGTGCTGATCGTGCTGGGTTGCCTGCTCGCCGCCGGGCGGTTCCGCGGTGAGCTCCGGGTGCTGGCGCTGGCCCTGGCGACAGGCGTGCTCTACGGCGTCACCGCCGGATTGATCAAGGTCGTGGCCGGGCAGATCCGGCAGGGCGGCCTCGCCGAACCGTTCGGCCACCCCACCCTCTACGTCGTGTGCGCGCTGGGGCCGGTGGGGTTCCTGCTCAGCCAGAACACCTTCCAGCAGGGCCGGTTCATCTCCCCGGCACTGGCGGTGATCACCGCGGTCGATCCGCTGGTGGGCATCGCGATCGGGGTGAACTGGCTCGGCGAGCGGGTCGTGGCGAGCCCGTACGCACTGGCAGGTGAAGTGCTCGCGGCGGTGCTGCTGCTGGTCGGCATCTGGGTGCTGACCCGGCGCGGCGAACACCTGCGCCGGATCGCGGCCCGGAATTCCGGGTCCGGATGAGGTGGCCTCCGCGGCGCGCCCTGATCACCGGGGGTTCCTCGGGCATCGGAGCGGCGCTGGCGATCGAGCTGGCCGCCGCCGGGTGCGAGCCGCTGCTGGTGGGGCGCGACGCCGACCGGCTCGGCGCGCTGGCGCGCCGCACCGGTGGCCGCCCGCTGCGCGCCGACCTGACCGTTCGGGACGAGCTGGCCCGGGTCGCCGATGCGGCCGCCGGAGTCGAGCTGCTGATCAACAACGCCGGGGCGGGCTGGCACGGCCCGCTGGGCGCGATGACCGCCGGGCAGATCAGCGACCTGGTAGCGCTGAACCTGACCGCTCCGATGGAGCTGACCAGGGCCGCGATGCCGGAACTGAGCCATCGCGGCGGGCAGGTCGCGTTCGTCTCGTCCATCGCGGCCGTCGGCGTGCACCACGAGGCCGCCTACGCGGCGACGAAGGCCGGGCTGCGGGCGTTCGCCGACAGCATCCGCGCCGAGGGCGTGCCGGTCACCACCGTGCTGCCGGGCGCGGTGCGCACCGGCTTCTTCGACCGGCGCGGCGCGTACACCCGCCGGTTCCCGCGCCCGATCCCGCCGGAACAGGTGGCCCGCGTGCTGCTGACCGCCATCGAGCGGGAAACGCCAGAGGTGTTCGTGCCATCCTGGCTGGGCCTGGCTTCGCGGGTGCGCGGCGCCCTGCCGGGAACCTTCCGCTTGCTCGCGCGCCGCTTCGGCTGAAGCGCGAAAACGGCACCGCCCCGAGGGACGGTGCCGTTCGTCGACGAAGGCTCAGGCGGGCACGGCCTTGCGGGAGAAGCGCAAGGTGATCCCCTCGCCGTGCAGCTCCCGGCGCAGCCACCACACCGACGCCACCGCGGCCACCGCCACGAGGCTGAACGAGCCCGCCGTGCTGGCCAGCAGGAAGTGCCCGATCGTCGCCTGCGCCAGCGCCCACAGCGTGGTGAACCCGTTGATCGTGAACACCAGCGCCCACAGCAGCGACACCCGCCGGAAGAACCTCTGCACCCGCGCGTTGCCGATCAGCGACGGTGGAAGCACGCAGAAGTCGTCGGCGAGCTTGGCGATCAACGTCCGCTCGAACAGCAGCGAACCCAGGAACAACAACGCCACGAAGAAGTTCTGCAGGCTCGGTTCCAGGAAGTACAGGAACGAGCTGCCGGTCGCGAACCCGACGACGGTGCGGACCACCAGGATCCCGGTGGTCAGCAGCAGCACCATCGGGATCTTCACCCGCAATACCGCTCGCACCGCGACGGCGCCCACTCCCCAGACGAGCGCGGCGATGAGACCGCCGGTCAGGCCGGTGAGGTTGAACAGGACATAGAACAGCGCAAGCGGCGCGATCACCGTCTCGCCGAGGTGTTTGGCCGCGTGCCAGAGGTGCGCGGAAAGCGCGTCGAGGTGAATCACCTGCGAGGGCTTCTGCATTCGTATCGGTCCGTACGTCGGGGGCCGTTGGCCCCTACCGTAACCAGCACGCCGGGACTACCGACGAACAGGGGTGACTCACGTCACCCGCGCAGCGCCCGTATGGACTCGCGCAGTGAACCCATCGTGGCCATCACGGCCGTCGGCTCGTAGCCGCAGTGCGCCATGCAATTGGCGCAGCGCGAGTCGCGCCCGCGACCGTAAGCCTCCCAGTCCGTCTCCTCCAACAGCTCCCGGTAGCTCTGCGCGTAGCCGTCGGCCATCAGGTAGCAGGGCCGCTGCCAGCCATATAGCGAGTAGGACGGGATGGCCCACGCGGTGCAGCCGAAGTCGACCTTGCCCTCCAGGAAGTCCAGGAACTTCGGCGAGTGGTTGAACCGCCACTTGCGGCGCCTGCCATCGGCGAAAACCTTCTTGAACAGCTCCCGGGTCTCGGTGACGCCGAGGAAGTGGTCCTGGTCCGGCGCCTTGTCGTAGGCGTAGGCGGGCGAGAGCATCATCTGGTCCACGTCGAGCTCGTTGTTGAGGTAGTCCAGCACCTCGATCACCGAGGACGGCGTGTCGGTGCTGAAGAACGTGCTGTTCGTGGTGATCCGGAACCCGCGCTGCTGCGCGTCCTTGATGTTGTCGACCGCTTGCGCGAACACGCCCTCCTTGCACACCGAGGCGTCGTGGCGCTCTTGCAGCCCGTCGACGTGCACCGCCCACGAGAAGTACGGGGACGGCGTGAACTTGTCGATCTTGCGCGGCATCAGCAGCGCGTTGGTGCACAGGTAGACGAATTTCTTGCGCTTGACCAGCTCGTCGACCAGCACCTCGATCTCGGGGTGCATCAGCGGCTCGCCGCCTGCGATGGAGACCACCGGGGCACCGCATTCCTCGACCGCGGCCAGCGCCCGGTCGACCGGCATCCGCTGCTTGAGGACGCTCGCCGGGTGCTGGATCTTGCCGCACCCCGCGCAGGCGAGGTTGCAGGCGAACAACGGCTCCAGCTCCAGGGTCAGCGCGAACTTCTTCCGGCCCGCGAGCTTCTGCCGCACTAGGTAGGCGCCGACGCGAGCGGCCTGGCGCATCGGAATGCCCATGGCTGCACCTCCTGACTGCTTCTGGTGTTTGCGGATCAGTCCCGGTGCGCCACCGCGGGCGCGCGTTCCGGGTCGGCCGCCCACTCCGCCACCGCGGGTGTGAGGCGGCGCAGCCG
>NZ_JAFRFW010000605.1:0-6421 GCF_017434145.1 Saccharopolyspora sp.
CGCCCGGCACGGTCGGCCGGTCCCCGCGCGGGTGCGCGGTGCGGCTCTACGACGAGCGCAACCGGCGCATCACCCGACCGCACACCGCTGGCCGGATCTTCGCAGGTGGCCAGCTCGCCTTCACCGGCTACACCACCGCCGGGGTCGGTCGCGGGCGCATCGACGGGCTGATCGACACCGGGGACGTGGGGCACTTCGACGGTGACGGGCTGCTGTTCGTCGACGGGCGAGCCGACGACATGATCATCTCCGGCGCGGAGAACGTGTTCCCCGCCGAGGTGGAGAACCTCATCGCGACCCACCAAGCGGTCAAGGACGTCGCGGTCATCGGCGCCGAGGACGCGGAATTCGGTCAGCGGCTGCGGGCTTTCGTGGTGCCGATCCCGGGCGCCGAGCTGGAACCGCAGGAGATCGTCGAGGTCGTCCGCCGCCGGCTGGCCCGGCACAAGGTCCCGCGCGAGGTCGTGCTGGTGAAGTCGGTTCCGCGCAACACCACCGGAAAGCTGGTGCGCCGCGCGCTGGCCTGAGCCCGGTGCCCCGGTGCGCTCGGTGCCGGTGAGGCCAGTGCCCGATGAGTCCGGTGTCCGAAGATGTCAACGATCTGACCGCCGGGGTCAGACCGGTGCGGGCGGCTGCGGCTTAGCGTGATCTCCGAACTGCAGCGCACGAGCCCCAGGAGTCCGCGATGGCACCGATCCGCCCGCCGCATGTGGCCATCATCGGCAGTGGTTTCGCCGGTATCGCGGTGGCGGCCGAACTGCGCCGCGCCGGGTACACCTCGTTCACCATCTACGAGCGGGCCGCCCGCGTCGGCGGTGTGTGGCGGGACAACACCTATCCGGGAGCCGCCTGCGACGTGCCGTCGCACCTGTATTCGTTCTCGCACGCGCGGGAACCGCGCTGGCGGTTCCGGTTCGCCCGGCAGCCGGAGATCTTGCGGTACCTGCGCCGGTGCGTCGAGCACTACGGGCTCACCGACCACCTGCGGCTTAGCACCGCGATCGTGGCCGCGCACTACGACGAGCAGCAGTGCCGGTGGCGGTTGCGGACCGAGTCCGGCGAGCAGGTGCAGGCCGACGTGCTCGTACCCGCGGTCGGCCAGCTCAGCGAGCCGCTGGTGCCGGATCTGCCGGGCCGGGAGGAGTTCGCGGGCCGGGCGTTCCACTCCGCGCGGTGGGACCACGGCTGCGAGCTGGCCGGGAAGAACGTCGCGGTGGTCGGCACCGGCGCGAGCGCGATCCAATTCGTGCCCGAGATCGCCGAGCGCGCCGCGAAGCTGACGGTTTTCCAGCGCTCCGCACCGCACGTGGTGCCCCGTCCGGACCGGCCGTACCGGCCGCGGCACGAATTCGCGTTCCGCCGCGTTCCGGGTGCGCAACTGCTGGGCAGGCTCGGAGTGTGGTTGTTCTTCGAGTTCGCCGGGCGCGGGATGACCACCGCGCAGCCGATCGGCCGCGCGTTCACCGCCGTGGCGCGCAGGCACCGCGCAGCGCAGCTCGCCGAAGCCGAGACGGCGGAGGGGATGACCCCGGACCACGCCATCGGTTGCAAGCGGGTGCTGTTCTCCAGCGACTACTACCCGGCGTTCAACCGGCCCGGAGTGCGGTTGGAGCGCGAGTCGATCGAGCGGGTCACGCCCAGCGGCATCCGGACCGCGGACGGCATCGAGCACGACGCCGACGTGCTGATCTTCGGCACCGGCTTCGACGCGCAGCACTTCCTCTCCTCGATCACGGTGCGCGGCAAGGGAAACCGGCTGCTGAGCGAGGAGTGGGGCGACGGCGCGCGCGCCTACCTGGGGCTGTCGGTGCCGCAATTCCCGAACATGTTCCTGATGTACGGCCCGAACACCAACCTCGGATCCGGTTCCATCGTGCACATGCTGGAAAGTCAGGCGCGGTACGTGGTGCGCGCGGTGCGGGAGATCGTGCGCCGGAGCGGCGCGGCGTTGGAGGTGCGCGCCGAGGCGGCCGAAGAATTCGACCGCGAGATCCAGGAACGGTTGCAGCACAGCGTGTGGACGACCTGCTCGAGCTGGTATCGCGGTGCGGACGGGCGGATCAGCACGAACTGGCCCGGTTCGATGGCCGAGTACCGGCGCCGCACCCGGCGGGTGGCGCTGGACGACTACCGGGTCCTGAGCCCGGGTGCCGTGCAGTCCTGACCCCCCGCCGAGTGTGTCCACAGTGGTGAAACGACAGCGAGGTTGCGCATGGCCGACTACGACGTGCTCGTCATCGGATCCGGTTTCGGCGGCGGGGTTTCCGCGCTGCGGCTGACCGAGAAGGGCTACCGGGTGGGGGTGCTCGAAGCGGGCAAGCGCTTCTCCGACGCGGACTTCCCGAAGACCTCCTGGCGGGTCCGCGACTACCTGTACCTGCCCGCGCTGGGCTGCTACGGCATCTTCCGGCTCAACCTGCTCAAGGACGTGCTGATCCTCAGCGGCGCCGGAGTGGGCGGCGGTTCCCTGGTGTACGCGAACACGCTGTACGAACCGCCGAAGGAGTTCTACCGGCACCCGCAGTGGGCCGGGATCACCGACTGGGAGCAGGAACTCGCGCCCTACTACGACCAGGCCAAGCGGATGCTCGGTGTGACCCGCAACCCGCGCGACACACCGTCCGATGAGGTCATGCGGCGGGTCGGCGAGGAGCTCGGCATCGGCGACACCTACCACACCTCCCAGGTCGGGGTTTTCTTCGGCGAGCCGGGGGAAACCGCCGCCGACCCGTACTTCGGCGGCGCCGGACCGGACCGCAGCGGATGCATCCACTGTGGAGCTTGCATGACCGGGTGCAGGCACGGCGCGAAGAACACCGTGGCGAAGAACTACCTGCATCTGGCGGAGAACGCGGGCGCCGCGGTGCATCCGATGACCACGGCCACGACGGTGCGGCCGCTGCCGGGCGGCGGGTACGCAGTGGACACCGTGCGCACCGGTGGCCGATTCCGCAAGCACCGCAAGACCTTCACCGCAGACCAGGTGATCTTCTCCGCCTCCGCGCTGGGCACCCAGAAGCTGCTGCACCGGATGCGCGACGAGGGCGTGCTGCCGCGCATTTCGGCCAAGCTGGGCGTGCTCAGCCGCACCAACTCCGAGCAGATCCTCGCCGCCCGCGCGAAAGGGTCCGAACGCGACTTCAGCGAAGGAGTCACGATCACCTCGTCGCTGCACCCGGACTCGACGACGCACATCGAACCGGTCCGCTACGGCAAGGGCAGCAACCTGCTCGCCCTGCTGGAGGCGTCGCTGGTGGACCCGAAGCCGGGACGCAACCGCCTGCTGCTGGGATTGCGGCACATGCTGCGCAACTGGCGCGACCTGCCCACGTTGCACAACCCGCGGCGCTGGTCGCAGCAGGCGATCATCCTGCTGGTGATGCAGGCGGTGGACAACTCCCTGACGCTGCGCAGCAAACGCGGCCTGTTCGGGCGAAGGCTCACCAGCGAGCAGGGCGGCGGTGAGCCGAACCCCACCTGGATCCCGGCCGGGCACGACGCGGCCCGCGCGGTCGCGCGCGACATCGGCGGCGTACCGGCGGGCAGCTGGGCCGATCTGGCCAACGTGCCCATCACCGGGCATTTCATCGGCGGCTGCGCGATCGGCGCGGACGCCGAGCAGGGTGTCGTGGACCCGTACCATCGCCTCTACGGCCATCCGGGGCTGCACGTCGTGGACGGCTCCACGATCTCGGCCAACCTCGGGGTGAATCCCTCGCTGACGATCACCGCGCAGGCAGAGCGGGCGATGGCGCTGTGGCCGAACAAGGGCGAACCGGACCGCCGCCCGGAACTCGGCGAGCCGTACCAGCAGGTCCCCGCGAGCACGCCCGGCCGCCCGGTCGTGCCGGAGGCCGCGCCGGGCGCACTGCGCCTGCCGGTCACCCCCGTCTGAACGCCCAGAGCTTGGAGGCATCGATGACCTATCCGCCCGAACCGTGGAACATGCGCGCCAGCATGCACATGTCGCTGTGGCCGGTGCCCGCGTTCGAGCTGCCGGACGTGCCTGCCGGGACCGAGCCTGCGCTGCTCGGCGGTTCCGGGCTGGTCGGCACCGCGTGGCTGGTCTACGGGCCGGGTTCGGTGCTGGAGTACAACGAGCTGCTGGAGGCGGTGCTGGTGCGCCACGACGGCCGCCCGCACGTGACCATCACGAAGATCTGGGTGGACAGCGCCGCGTCCAAGCAGGGCGGCCGCGAGCTCTGGGGCATCCCGAAGGAGCTGGCGCGGTTCCGGCTGCGTTCGGCGACCGGGCAGGCCGGCGAATCGCGGGTCGCGTCGTTCGCTGCGGACGGCATCGCCTCGGCCGGGTTCACCCGGCTGGCGAAGCTGCCCGGGAACTGGCCGTTCGACTACCAGCTCGCGCAGACCCTCGACGGCCGGCTCAAGATCAGCGGTTTCCACGGGTCGTCCCCGGCGGGCCTGTGCACGGCGTCCTGGCGGTTCGAAGCGAGCGGCCCGCTGGCCTGGCTGGCGGGCAGGCGGCCGCTGGCCAGCGTGCAGCTGCGGGACGTGTCGTTGCGCTTCGGCGACGAGAACTGAGGGTTTTCTGATCAGCGGCCGGTGCGCGGCGTGCGATCATCGCGGTCATGACTGGCTCCGCTCGTGCGCTGTTGGACTCGGTGCAGCAGGAGCTCGCGCCGCGGGAGGGCGGCAACCGGCTGGTCCCGCTGGTCCGGCACGGCAACGCCCCGCGTGCGGTGCCTGCCGCGCTGGCCGCTGAGGAACACCGCATCGTGCCGTGCGACTGGCGCAGCTTCCTGACCCTGTCGGCCCGCGCCACCGACCGGCCCACCCGGGAGTTCTTCGCCGGGCTCGCCGCGGGCGAAGGCGCCGCGCTCAACGCGCTGCCGAAACTCGCCCGCGCGCTCGGGTGGGATGACGACGAGGTGGCTGCCTACCGCCCCGCAGCGGGCTGCCAGGCGTACCCGGCGTACATGTCGTGGCTGGCGCTGCACGCCGAGCCCGCCGACGCAGCGGTCGCCATCGTGTCGAACTTCGCGGCGTGGGGCGGGTATTGCGCCGAGATCGCGCACGGCCTGCGGTCGCACTACGGCTTGTCCGAACAGGACTGCGAGTTCTTCGGCCTGTTCGCGCACCCCGCTCCCGGGGCTGCCGAGCAGGCCGAAGCGGCGGTGCAGGCCGGGCTCGACGCCGGGAAGTTGACCGAGTCCACCGCCCGCGAGCAGGCGCGCCTGTTCCAGGAGTTCGAGCTGATGTTCTGGAACACCCTCGCCGACGCGGGCTAGGTTCCGCGCACCCTGCGCAACGCCTGGCCCGCAGCGCGGTCGGCTTCGAGCTCCAGCGGCGGCAATGGATGGATCTCGCCGCGCGTTGCGATATGTCCTGCTGCCAGTACTGCACCAGCAGGATGCCGGGAACGATCAGCGCGCGGCCGGAGCGGCCGCCCCCGGCGGGCTCAGGTTCAGCTCCTCGTCCGGCCCGGGTTCGCCGAACGCGGCCATCGTGGGATGCAGTCCCGCCGCGCCGAGCGCGATGTTGCCACCCAGCCACAGCGCGTCGAGGAAGTTGCCCGCGTCGTAGGTGCCGCTGAGCTGTTGCAGCACGTAGGGGTTGGACCGGGAGGCCCCGCGGATCCGCACGTCCGTGCGGCACAGCCACGCCGTAGGACACTATGGACGGTCATGCCACCAGCGCACGCACCAGATCCGCCAGCCCTGCCTTGATCCGTTCCGGCTGCATCCCGGCGATCTCACGCTGGTAGGTCACCATGCCGGCGCCGAGCGGGGCCAGCAGCGCGTCCGCCAGGTAGTGCTCGTCCGAGCCCGGCCTGGCCTGCCGCAGCAGCTCGGCGAGGTGGCGGTGATGCACCGCGTAAGCCCCGCTGAGGTACCGCGCGTGCGGGGTGTTGTGCTCGGCCAGCAGCAGCAGTGCCGACTGCTCCTCGACCCGGGCGACCAGTGCGTGCAGGAACGCGGTGATGCGCTCGGCGGCCGCGGCGCCGGGTCCGAGCGGCGGAGCGCCGCGCAGGAAGGACTCCTGGAACTCGCGTTCCCGCTCGTCGAGCAGCGCGTAGGCCAGCCCGGCGCGGTCGCCGAACCGGCGGTAGACGGTGCCAACGCCGACACCGGCGGAGTGCGCGACCTCCTCCATGGAGAGTCCTTCGACGCCGCTGGTGCGCACGATGTCCCGGGCCGCGTCCAAGATCCGCTTGCGGTTCCGCGCCGCATCGGCCCGTTCGGCGGGCTGGGCGCGGGGGAGGCCGAGCACGGGGTCGCCGGACGGCTGTTCGGCTGGCATCCGCGCTCCTCCTCGCCTCCGGTGCGTCCGGCCCAGTCTGCCGATCGGCGAGCGCCGAACCAACCCGCCGCACGCGCGCGTCGCGAACATCACCGACCGGCCGCGCCGAGCGAGAACGGCGCCGGAACACGGCCGACTGCGGCCGGGAACGACTCCGACC